>NZ_VKJN01000030.1:0-24953 GCF_007197875.1 Brevibacillus sp. LEMMJ03
ATTTGCTTCTGACCGTTTTCAACTCCCTCCAGTCGTTCGGCCATTTGCTTCTGGCCATTTTCAAGCTGCTCCAGGCGTACGGTCATCTGTTCCTGGCCCTTTTCGACCCGCTCCAGGCGTACGGTCATCTGTTCCTGGCCCTCTTCGACCCGCTCCAAGCGGCTCTCCAGCCGCTCCAGGCGCACGGCCATCTGCTCCTGCCCCTTTTCAAGCCGATCCAGGCGTTTGGTCGTTTTCTCCAGCCCCTGCTCGACCCGGTCCAGGCGCTGATTCGTCTCGTCCAGTCCGCGCCCGAGGTGATCCAGCCGCACGTTCATCTCGTTTCGAAATTCACGCATGTGGTTCATGAATTCATTCAGGAGCTCCTGCACGCATCCGCACCTCCCCTTTTCTCCCATTCTATCACAGCCTGAACCCAGGGTATCACAGGATAGAGGGCGCCGCAAAAAAAGAAAGACGTACGCGCCGGTACGCCCCTTTTCCCCGTCATTCCGCTAGGCCTGTTTGACTCTCTGCAGATCGGCCTCCACCATCATGTGGATCAGTTCCTGCAATCCCGTTTTGGGTTCCCAGCCCAATTCCCGCTTCGCTTTGGCGGGATTCCCCAGCAGAACGTCCACCTCCGCCGGACGGAACAACTGCGGATCGATCACGAGGTAATCCTGAAAGTCCAACCCCACGTAGTCAAAGGCGATCCTGCACATCTCCTCTACCGTCGTGGTGGTTCCCGTCGCGATCACAAAATCGTCCGGCTTTTGCTGCTGCAGCATCAGCCACATCGCTTCCACGTAATCGCCGGCAAAGCCCCAATCCCGCTTGGCGTGAATGTTTCCCAGCCGGAGTTCCTTTTTCCGGCCTGCCGCGATTTGAGCGACGGTGTGGGTCACCTTCCGCGTCACGAATTCAAGCCCTCTCAGCGGCGACTCGTGGTTGAACAGGATGCCGTTGCTGGCAAACATGCCGAAGCTCTCCCTGTAGTTTTTCGTCATCCAGTAACCGAACAGCTTCGAAACCGCATACGGGCTGCGCGGGTAGAACGGGGTTTGCTCCGACTGCATCGGCTCCTGGATCAGCCCGTACAGTTCGCTGGACGACGCCTGATACATTTTGATGCCCGGGTCCACCTCGCGAATCGCTTCCAGCACGTGCAGCACGCCCATGCCGGTCACCTCGGCGGTCAAGATGGGCTGCTCCCAGGAGGAGCCGACAAAGCTCTGTGCCGCCAGATGGTACACCTCATCCGGTTTAACCGCCTTGACAGCCCGGATCAGCGACGAAAGGTCCAGCACGTCTCCGTCCCTGTATTCCACCTCGTCGGCGATGTTCAGGTATTCCAGTCTCCAGAGGTTGCTGGTGCTTCGCCGCGGGAGCAATCCAGCCACCCGATATCCTTTTTCCAGCAGAAACTTGGCCAGATAAGCCCCATCCTGGCCGGTGATGCCTGTGATGAAGGCTGTTTTCGTCACGGTCTCGCTACTCCTTTTCAGCAAGTGATTGCAGCCTGCGGAGGACGGCCTCCGCGCTGTGTTTCCACGTAAAGGCGGATCGCATCCGCTCGCTTGCCGCGCGCCCCATTGCCTGGACGAGGGCGCGGTTCTCGCTGGCAACGCGCATGGTTTTTTGCAGGTCGTGCTTGTCGACGGACAGCCACCAGGGCGGCCCCACCGTCTCTGGGAGACCCGTTCCCTGCTCGGGGAGCCCAACCACCTCGGCCGGAAGCAAAAAAGCCGTCCGCCCGTCACAGAGATCGCGGCTGGGTCCCTTGTCCGGCACGATGACGGGAAGTCCGCATGCCATCGCCTCCGCAATTGGCAGTCCAAATCCCTCCCCCCGGTACGGGTGAACCAGGCAGTCACAACCCGCATACAAGCCCGCCATCTCCGTTTCGGACAAGTACCGGTCCAGATAGACAATGCGCGGGCTGCGCGGCCGGGAAGCGGCTTTCCGGATCGCCGTTTGAAACGTCTTTCCTTTATAAAAGCTGCCTGCCCCGTTGTCCTTGATCACCAGACAAACATCGTCATCCGCCGTGAATTCGTCCACATAGGCCTGCAGCAAGAGATCGATCCCCTTGCGGACGATGGTGCCGCCGACGAACAGGAAGCGAAACCCTGCCGTCCCCACGCGCATCGGCGCGGCCTCCGGGCGGAAGACCGATTCGTCGACACCCAGCGGAATCACCTGTACCTTTTCTGCCGGAATGCCGCAGCGTACGTAGCATTCCTTGTTGTAGGAGCTGTACACCCAGATTTCGTCGACGTCCTTCGTCATCGGGATGAACCATTCGCGCGGAATGGCTCCATACTCCCAGGCCTGCATGCAGATCCGGCGCTTCCCGGCCGGTTTGCCCCATCCGGGCGTCCACTCGTGAACAACAGCAGCGTCCGCTTCGGAAAACGGCGCAAACGAAGCCGCGCGGGAGGACGGCACCAGCGTCAATTCGTCCTGCGGCACTCCCATTCTCAGGAAAAGGCGATGATCTCGTTCCAGCTCCCTGCAGAGATTCCGGTTGACAACAGCGATGCTGTGGCCGGCAAATTGCGGCCCGACCCAGTTGACCCTGATCCGCTCGTTCAACGGCTCACCCCCGGAATCGGAAAATGCCATTCTCCCCCAATATATGGCGCATGTGCAAGGCGGGTTCCGGTTTTCCTGTGACCGCATCGTTCACCAGTACCGACCGCCGGTAATACCCTAACAACAACTGGTACTATCAAGCGGGAGTGAAGCTAGCGATGACCGAACATTGGCAGGACCACTATCAACGCTGGACGACGTTCGCCAACCTCGATCCGGAACTTCGCGCCCAGTTGGACAGCTTGCGGGACGACCCACACACCCTGGAAGACTGTTTTGCCAGACCGATCGCATTCGGAACCGGCGGCATGCGCGGGGAGCTCGGTCCCGGGATCAACCGGATCAATCTGTACACCGTGCGAAAAGCGTCGGCGGGCTTGGCCCGCTATGTGACCGCACACGGGAAAGCGGCGATGGACGCGGGCGTGGCGATCGCCTACGACAGTCGGCACAAATCCCGGACGTTTGCCGTGGAAGCGGCCAGCGTGCTGGGATGGCACGGCATTCGCGTCCATCTGTTTGACCGCTTGTGCCCTACGCCCCTGCTCTCGTTTGCCGTCCGCCATGTGGGGGCGTTTGCCGGCATTGTCATCACGGCGAGCCACAATCCGCCGGAATACAACGGGTTCAAGGTATACGGCGCAGACGGCGGGCAGATCACGCCGGCGACCGCCGAAGCGCTGCTGACGCACATGGACGAGGCGGGCGACGAGCTGCGGATTGCGGCGGCGGACGAACAGGCGCTCCGGGCGAGCGGCTTATTGCGTTCGATCGGCGGCGAGCTGCTGCAGGCGTATCTGGAACGGTTGCATCGCTGCCGCATCCCGCCAGCCGTCCAATCGGCCGGCGATCCCGTCCGCATCGTGTTCACGCCGCTTCACGGCACCACGTACGAAGCGATCACGAAAGGACTCGACGCGTTTGGCTACCGCCACGTCACGGTCGTAAGGGAGCAGGCCGATCCGGACCCCTCTTTTTCCACCGTCTCCTCCCCTAATCCGGAGGAGCATCAAGCGTTTCGCCTGGCCATTCAGTATGCGAGAAAGGACGGCGCTGACCTGATTCTGGCAACCGATCCGGACGGAGACCGCCTCGGGGTGGCCGTGAAACATCCTCAGGGAGACTACGTCGTTCTGACCGGCAACCAGACCGGAGCGCTCTTGCTGCATTACCTGCTGTCCCAAAAACGGCGAAGCGGCGCTCTTCCGGCAAACGGCGTCGTGTTGAAAACGATCGTCACGTCAGAGATGGGAAGGGCGATTGCGTCTGATTTCGGGCTGGCCACCGTCGACACGCTGACGGGATTCAAATACATTGGCGAGAAACTGGGCGAGTTTGAAAAAACGGGCGCGTACGCCTTCCAGTTTGGCTATGAGGAGAGCTGCGGCTTCCTGATCGCCGATTTCGTCCGCGACAAGGACGCCGTGCAGGCTGCCTTGTTCATGGCCGACGCCTGCGCCTTCCACAAGGCGGAGGGGCGAAGCCTGTACGATGCGCTGCTCCAGTTGTTCGCCACCTACGGGTACTATATGGAAGACCTGCATGCGATCACCTGCAGGGGCCGGGACGGCATGGCCGCGATGGCGTCCATCCTCTCTCGCCTGCGCAGCCGGCCGCTGACGGAGATAGCCGGAAAAAAGGTGACTGTCGTGGAAGATTATCTGGCGGGCGAACGCAGGGATGTCGCCCTGGGCACGACCGCTCTGCTGCCCTTTCCCAAAACCGACGCGCTCAAATACGCGCTGGACGACGCGTCCTGGTTCTGCGTCCGGCCGTCCGGCACGGAACCGAAAATCAAGCTGTATGTCGGCGTCAAGGGTACCTCTCTGGAAGAGGCGGAAAAAAAACTGGCGGCGCTCAAACAAGCGGTCGGGCACCTGTTAAAGACCCCGTAGCCTGTCCTGTCCGGATGGGAATGACAAAGCCTCTGAAGCGGTACACATCTTCAGAGGCTTTGTTTCATCCGCCTGTGCAATTGGGCACGAACTAGGATTCCTGCCATTTTTGAAACACGATCAAGCCGTTCCAGTATGTCGGATGACCGTTGCCGGCCGTCCGGACATCCAGCAGGATTCGGTAACGACCGGGCCTGGACGCGATGAAATCGAGGGTGGCTCGGCGCGGATCGGCCCAGTTGGTATCGTCAACGAGAATGACGCAGCCGTTGGCGAAATAGGGTTCGGCGATCTGCAGCGCCAGCAGTTGGTTGTGGTAGTCGTGCGGCCCGTCAAACAGGTAACAGCCGATCAGTTCCTTGTGCACGCGTTTGAAATACTCGACGTAATCCATCTCGTGAAACGCGTGGTTCCCGCTTTTATGCCGCTGAAAATAATACTGGAAACGGTCGCGCGGTCCGCCGAATGCCGAAAAGTTGTCGACCCCGATGCAGGTTTTATCGGGATGGTTGGCCAGTCCCGCCAGAAACGTGAATCCGTGCCACACGCCGACATTCACGTAGGCGTGGCCGGGCGCAAGCTGCGAAACGAAGCGGTTCAGGATGGCCCCGATCGCGAAGGTGGACATTTTCGGAATGTCCCACACACTGCGGATGTTTTCCGTCAACCGCAGCCCGTCTGCCGGCAGCACCGTATTGGTTGACTGCAGGGCGAAATCGTCGGCAAAAAACATGTTCCCCGGCAGTTGGTCGGTCGGCTGAATCCTGCGAAACGAGATTCCGGCCAAAAAATCGGCATGGTTCATGCGGATTCCTTCCCCTCCTTCCCTTGTGACAGGTTCAGCCCTGAAGCTTCTGAAAGACGCATATGTTCCATCCCATGTAGATCCGCCTGTACGAGGCAGGCAGTTCCGAGGCGAGACGGGTGGGACCCGGCCAGGACGGAACGTCGTCAAACACGACATAGCCTCCCGCCGGCACCATCGGACTCCATGACAAAAAGTCGCGCTTCACCGCCTCGTAATTGTGGTCCGCATCGATAAACAACAGACCGATCGGATGTTTCCTGGGAAAGTGCCAGGAAGCGGCCGACGTATCTCCTTTCAGCGGCTGCACGCATTCCGCCACGCCGGCGTTGGCGAGATTTTGCAGAAACTCTTCGAAAAGCTGGTTTTCTTGGTATCCTTTCAAATAGGCCTGGCAGGTTTGTTCATCAGGCCCCCCGTTTTGCGTACCCTTCCAGGTGTCAACCGCGAATACCCGGCCCGCTCCCCGGTCCTTGACGGCGTGGGCCAGCCAGACGGTAGACCGTCCTTTCCACGATCCCAATTCCACAACCGTGCCGGTGGGCGCATAAAACCGTGCGAGCTGGTATAACATCATGCCCGCTTGATCGCTCACCCATCCCTGGATGGGTGCCACTTTCGCTTGAATGTCCAGCAACCGGGTGTGCAGTGTGGGCGACTGCAGGAAAAAGTGCCCGCTCATTGCCCGCCACCCCCTCACGTAAGTTTTGGCACGTCGCTGCCATTTTTCCGACGATCCTATGATATGCATGCATGTTCGATGCTGCGTGGTTCGTTGGCGGACGGGCGTTAAAATTAGGTGAGTGGGGTCAGATTCGGGGAACGGGTCGCCTGGTTTCGCGAATCCACTCTCTCAGCCGATGCTGCTCTTTCGTAAACACACGGAAAAACGCCGCTTCTTCGCGGGACAGGGGAACGATTTCGTGGGCAAGAAAACTGCACACCCGTTTGTTCTCCTGACTGTCAGGGACAATGACATGCCACGAGGAATAGATTTCAACCCGGTTCTCCGCTTGATCAGAGCGGAGCGGGATTTCCAGCTCAAACAGGTTCGCGGGTATGCGAACGTTTCCGGCAAGCTGGCCGTTGAGCATCACGGTCAACTGCTGAATGTTCTGCGGCTGGGCGGGAACGTTCAGGGGAATTTGTCCCTTGAGCAGCAGCGTGTCGAGTGGATGCTCGGGATCGACCTTGATGGACAGGACGAGCTGGATCGGAACCATCCGGTCCGGGTATCGGTTCATTTCCGCCAGCTTCGGGGTATTGCCGAACACCTTGTATGTTTTCACGTCGCGCAGCATCCGGTAGATGCCGTATTTCCGGTATTGGGGGACGTAGTGATCCGCGAACCACGTGTTGGAAATGGCCCCGAAGTGTTTCAGGCTGGTCTCAAGCACCTCCGGTATTCCGACCGATGCCCACTGGGTTCCCGATTTGCTGGAGCCGTGGTATCTGGCGTTGGCCAGGTAGTCTTCAATGGTGCCGATGCGATGCGTTTTGGCAATCCGAATCCACAGGTCGTAATCCATGCAGAAGTTCAGCTTCTCATCCACTCCGCCAACCTCTTCCATCACCTCTTTCCGGATGAAAGCGGACGGCTGGCAGATGTGGCAGCATTCAAACAGTTCCCGGGCATCGACCGGCAGTTTTGGGGGAAACGGGAAGACGGTAACCTTTTGATTGTGTTCGTTGGTGACATAGGCGTTTCCGTGAACCATGCCCCAATCGGGGTGTGCTTGAAGCGCCTTCACCGCTTTCATGACCGCCCCCGCCTCGTACGTATCGTCCGAATTCAGCCAGCCGATGATCTCTCCCCTGGCCAACGCCAGTCCCTTGTTGATCGCGTGGGACTGTCCCCGGTCAGGCTCGGCAACGAAGCGAAAGCGCGTGTCCACCTGGCTGAAATGCTCCAAAACCGCCAGCGTGTCGTCCGTAGATCCGCCGTCGATCACGATGTGCTCCAGATAGGGATAGTCCTGCTGCAGCACGCTCTCAATCGTTTGGCGGATAAATTGCCCCTGATTGAACGACGGCGTAATGATGCTCACCAAGGGAAGATCTTCCGAAGCCACACATATCCCTCCTTCGTTGTAAGAAGTTATGTTTCCCGGCGCGATACGATAACCTATGCGAAGCGGTTCCGCGGCGAGACCGGGCGATTTTCCCGGCAACCGGACGTGGTGCGGCATTCATTTTCGGCTGATCGAACACAGGAGAACGCACAGCTTTTCGGAAAAACCGAAAAACGATGACACTGCTGTCCAAACCATCCGGGTGAAGAAATCATATCCTACTCTATAAGGCAATGAATGATCATCCGGATGCCTGCCATTTACACGGAGGGGAGAACCTGTAATGGACAATCGTCAAATCTTGAAGCATGCGGTCCGCACTGCCTTGGATTCTCGCAAATTTGACTGGGTCTTCCGCCAGTTTCCCAGCAGACCACAATTGATTTCCGATAAACAGATTGCACTCGTGCTGGATGTTGGCGCCAATACCGGACAGTACGCCACCAAGCTGAGACAGCAAGGGTATCGCGGCAGAATCGTCTCCTTTGAACCGCTGTCCAAAGAATTTGCCCAATTGCGCCAACGGGCTTCCAGCGATCCCCACTGGGACTGCAAGCAGGTGGCGCTCGGCAGCACGGAGGGCTATACCATCATCAATATCGCCGGCAACTCCTACAGCAGTTCCCTTTTGCCGATGCTGGACCGGCACGTGATCGGCGCTCCCGATTCGCGCTACGTCGGCAGGGAAACCATCGCCATTACGCGTTTGGATTCGCTGCAGCCGTCGCTGATGCAAGCGCACGAACGCGTCTATCTCAAGCTGGACGTCCAGGGATACGAACTGGAGGTACTCAAGGGGGCCGCACGGACGCTGCCCCAAGTGGACATCTTGGAAATGGAACTGTCGCTTGTCCCCTTGTACCAGCACCAATTGCTGTACCCGGCCATGATTGACTACGTGGATCGCTTGGGTTTTGATCTGCTCTATCTGGAAAGGGATTTTGCAGACTACACCACAGGGGAAGTGCTTCAGGTAAACGGCATCTTTGTGCGGAGGTAGACGGTCATGCACCCTTTTACTCATACGGAAGTGTCTTTGAACGATGTCACCATGACGCTTGTGACAAACCTGGAAGATAACATCACCGGCGCCGAATTTCGGAGTGGGAAGAAGCTGTGGTCGGACGCGCTGGATCACGCGCGAAAGGTTCTCAAACGCAAGGACAGGATTCTCTACGCCGGCGGCCATATCGGCTCGGCGGCGATTTTCCTGGCCAAGGTGGAGCCAACCGCCATGATCTATTGTTTTGAACCTGACCCGGTCAATTACTCGCTGTTGACGATGAACCTGGTGATCAACCAGGTGCGCAACGTCCACGCGTTTCCGTTCGCAGCGGGAAAAAAACAGGGGTTTATCCCTTTTTACAAAAGCGATTGGGATTCATCCGACCACCGCTGCGCCATGCCCCGACTGGACGATGCGGACGTCTCCATTTTTCACGGCATCCCCTACCACATCCCGATGGTGCAGCCCCCGGAATTTCTCAAGCAGAGTTATCGCAACCAAGCTCCAGACTCGTTTGACTTGATCGTGACCGACACCCAGGGGGCGGACTTTGACATTTTGGAGGCCTGTTTGCCGATGATTGGCCCGCATACCAGCGTGATCGCGGAATATTCGCCCTACCACCTGTACCGCCACGGCACCTCCAAGCAGCAGGTCGAACGCCTGCTTCGCCTGTTTTCCCGGGCGGAAATCGTGAACTCGCTGGTCGAGGATGTCAAGCCCGCCCCCGTTACCGTTGACAGTCTGCTTTCGTTCTATGATGACCATTGCAAACAGTACAGCGGCTATGTGGACATCTGGTTGACTTCACACCCAGGCCCATCTCGCAAATAGGAGAGTGAGACCCATGGACACCCAATCGCTTCCGCTTGTGAGCGTCATCACCCCCTCCTATAACCAAGGGACGTATATCAGGGAAACCATCGAGAGTGTGCTGCAGCAGGATTATCCGCATGTGGAACACATCGTGATCGACGGCGGATCTACGGACAACACGTTTGCGATTCTCTCCCAATACAACCGGCAGAGCGAGAAATTCCGCTTCGTGTCCGAACCGGACCGCGGCCAGTCCCACGCGATCAACAAAGGCTTGTCTGTCGCGCAGGGAGAGATTATCGGATGGCTGAATTCGGACGACACGTATCTGCCCGGCGCCATCCGCAAAGCGGTTCAAGCCCTGATGGCAAACCCCCACTGGGGGATGGTGCACGGAAACGGCTACTGTGCGAACGAGCGAAACCTGCCGATCAGGCCGTTTCCCGTCAAGCCGCAAGATCGGCAAAAACTGTTTGAACGGTGCAACATCCTGCAGCCTGCCGCCTTCATCCGAAAACAGGTCTTGTACGAGGTGGGGGGCCTGGATGAAACGCTCAGCTTCTGCATGGACTACGACTTGTGGATTCGCATCGCGAAGCGCCACCCCATCGGCTATGTGCCCGATTACTGGGCAAAAGCCAGGTATCACGCCGCATCCAAATCGGTCAACCAGTGGCCGACGGTAGGGCTCCAGGAAGTGTTCAGGACGAGCGCCAAGCATTACGGCACCGTGTCAAACGACTGGGTGCTGGAATACCTGTACTTTCACCACAACAAGGGCGTTTTTCCGCTGCTGACCTTTTTTCGGGCGCACGCGGTTTTTGGCGGCGCGCCGCGGATCACAGCGATGAACCGCTACCCGGACATGTGGGTCCCGCCCAGATTTCACGTCTCGATTCAATCCGATCCGCAGGCTCCCGCGCACACGCTGCTGATCAGGGGCAGCAGACTGGGCAGTCCGCCGTCTTCCCATCCTGCTTTCCTGCATTACGTGATAAACGGCAGCATGACGGGAAGGATTGCCGTGAGCGGAACGACATTCACGGTGGAACTTCCGCTCCCGCCGGACAGGACGAACCATGAGGTGGACATTTTCGCATCGTGGAACGTGAAGATTGGGTCCCCGGCAAATCCGCGCGTCATCAGTTTTTTGGCCGATCAGGTGCTTCCTCTCACGTATCAGGAGCTGCAGTTTTACCGGGCGTATCTGGCAAATCCCGCCGGAATCGCACAGTGGGTCCGGGATCATCGCACTCCTGTTCCCCGGCTGTAACCTGCAGTCCGCCGCATGCGGTCGGCACGCCCCCCATCATCGCATACCGCCTCATCCAAACGGATACGGGGTGCTTGGCCCAATGGCAAGCACCCCGTTTTTTCCTTCGCCGCTCCCTGCCGCTATGTGCATCCAGCCAGTTTCAGCAGCTCGGCCAGGCGCCCCAGATCGACGACGATATCGTCTTGGATGTGGTGCCGGATGGACCACACATCGTAGACCAGTTCCCGCTTCTCGCCGAGCAGGTAGTAGTAATCCAGATCGCAGTGACAACTGATCATCCAGTACGTTTGGCGAACCCAGTGCGGAGAGAAAAACTCCACCACTTTCGTTCCCGGCCGGCAGAAGACAATATTGGCAAGGCCCGCCCCGTGCGGAGCGACAATCACCTGTGCCGAAGCAAACATGCGCACCTGCTCGGCGACCGGATACTCCTCGCAATGGATGCGGGTAAATCCGTACCGTTCCAGCAAAGCGGCCACTTCCTCCTCATTGCGCACGTGTCGGTAACGGGCCCGTGAACGGCTGATGTAGAGGCGTTCCCCCTTCCCGCCGGAAGCGGCTGCCCGCCAACCGGCGAACTGTTCGCGCAGAAAGTCGCACACCCATTTTTGCACGTGGCCGGTGTATGCCACCGCCGGGGTAATGACCAGGTTGGCCGCGCAAATGTGGGTATCGCTGCCGCATTCGATCAGCCGATCGGGCGTGACCCCGAGCGCGGCAAGCGTCTCATCCTGAAACGGCTGGCGCTTTTGATTGATCAGGTATTTGTCGACGGTGATCCCCTGGCGCCGCAGGAGTTCCATCCGCGCCAATACGTCGAACATCCAAAAAAAATAATTGGAACTTCCCACATACGTCAACAGCGCAGCGGTCCCGGGCAGACGGGTGACGGGCGGCAGCCGTTCCTGCGCAAAGACGGAATGCTCCTGCGGCAGTCGGTACATCTCATGGGAGACATCCCAGACCAGTTTATTGTCCGGACTGATCACGGCCCCGTTCTCCCCCCACACTCTTCCGTCCGGCATGAAAGCAATGTAGTAGGGCAGCGGTTCGCCAAACATCGTCCACATGGCAGGGTCCATCGCCTGGCGGAAGCGGCCGGGGTCATAGCGGAACGGTTCCGCCGGACATTCCCGATACCTGCCCGCCACGACTCCCTGCGCTCGATCCGCAGCGGCCGCCCATTCCGCCGTGGAGTTGTAAAAATCCTTGGGAGGAACGGTACCATCATCCCATCGATCCATAAAACCCCCTCCGATGTATCGAATTCACCTTACGACCTGAACACGTTTTGCAGCATTCTTCTCAACGCCGGAATACTCACGGTGATATTGTCGTTGTAGCGATAGAGGTACCGGCGTGGCCCTTCCCCGAGCAAAAAGGAATACTCCGCTCCCACGTGATTGCTCAGGACCCAGTAACAGGTCACCACGTAATTGGGGGAGTGCAGTTCGATCACTTTTGTTTTCGGCCGGCAGAAGATGAGATTGGCGAGACCGGCGCCATGGGGAGCCACGATCGCCTCTGCGGCGGAAAAGAGTCGGGCCTGCTCACGGACGGAATGCTGCTCCAATTTGACGATTCGGAATCCATACGCCGCCAGTTCCCTGACCACTTCGTCCTCGTTTGTCACGTTGCGATGTCTGGCGTCCGCACGGCTGATGTAGAGCCGTTCGCCACCCGCCGTCGGCTGACTGTCCCGATTCGGGTACAGCGCCTCCCGAAGAAAGTCGCACGCCCATTTGGGGGGATGTCCGTTGTACCCCTGCAGAGAAGGAACGACCAACCAGTCTGCTTCGATATGCGTATGATGGCCGCAGATGATCAGTTTTTCCCTCGGGATGCCGAGGGCGGCAAGGGTTTCTGCCTGAAACGGAACATGTCCCTGGCTGTTGATGATATACCGGCTGACGGGAATCCCGCCGAGTCGAAGCAGGTGAATCCGCGCCAGCACGTCAAACAGCCAGTGGTAGTAGTTGGAGCTGGCACTGGACGTCAAAACGGCGGCGATCCCCGGCAGGGGAGTAACGGTAGGGAGACGGGGCATTTTCAACAGGGTGTGTGTCGTGGGTGTCGAACCAAACTCGTAGGAAACATCCCACAACAGCTTGTGATCCGGGCTGATCACGGCGCCGGAGAACCCTGCCACGCGCCCCCGGGGGATAAGCGCGAGATAGCTGGGCAGCGGCCTGGATTGCAGACAGCCTGCAAACGCCCACTCAGGCGTGTCATCCAGTTTGTTGGGTTCGGCAAGCGATTCAGCGTGTCCGAAGTCAAACGAGCGAACATGGTGTTGGACCATGGCGGGATTGCCGTAATACGCCCATAAAAAATCCCATGGATACAGGTAATAGCCGTGCAGTCGCCCCGTCTTGTCCAGATGGCTTCTCATGCTCCCGCCCCCGTTCGCAGCCTACCCGTTTTCATCGCGCGTTTCCCCCGCCAACGCCCTTTTGTATGCCGCGATCGTCCGCCGCAGCCCTTCCTCAAGATCGATTTTCGGCTCCCACCCCAGGATCTGCTTCGCTTTTTCGATGGAGGGACAGCGCTGCCGGGGGTCGTCCGCCGGTAAGGGACAAAAGGTAATGGCGCTGTCAGACGCGGTCATTTGTTTGATCAGTTGCGCGATCTCGAGAATGGTATAATCTGCAGGATTGCCGATGTTGAATATCTGCCCCTCGGCCGCTTCCGACTCCATCATGGCCTGCAGACCCCGGACCGTATCGTCCACGTAACAAAAACAGCGGGTTTGCTGTCCGTCACCGTACACGGTAATCTCCTCTCCGTTCAGCGCCTGCGTCAAAAAATTGGAAATCACCCGCCCGTCATCATTCCGCAAGCCGGCCGAATAGGTATTGAAAATGCGGGCAATTCGCATCCGGACCTGATGGATGCGGTAATACTCGAAACAGTACACCTCGCCCAACCGTTTCGCTTCGTAATAACAGGCTCGCGGTCCCCAGGTGTTGATCTTCCCGCAGTAATCTTCGGGCTGGGGATGAACGTCGGCGTCCCCGTAAACCTCGCTCGTACTGGCGTAGAGGAACTTGGCCTGCAGGCATCGGGCCACTTCCAGCATGTTTCGGGTCCCGAGCGTATTGGCCGCAATCGTTTCGAGCGGGGAGGCCTGGTAAAACTTCGGCGATGCCGGAGACGCGAGATGATAAATCTCCGTGACGCCGGCGAACTCCGGTTCGATGGCCGGCTCGATGGACGTTACATCCCGTTCGACAAAGCGGAAGTTTGGCTTGCCTTCCAGTTCCCGCACATTTGCCCGCAACCCGGTGCTGAGATTGTCGATGCCGATTACGTCACAGCCCTTCGCCACCAGTTCTTTTGCCAGATGGGAGCCGAGAAAGCCGGCGGCTCCCGTAATGATGACTCGCTTCATATGACCTCTCTCCGATCAGTCGTAAACTTGCAGGCCGCTAGACCCGTTCTGCCCGCTGCGCGGCATACCACGCAATCGTCCTGCGCAAACCCTCTTGCAGCGAAACCTTGGCTTCGAATCCGAAGTACTCCCTGGCCTTCCGGACATCGAGGCATCTGCGCGGCTGTCCGTCCGGCTTCCCGGAATCCCAGCGAATCTCGCCCGTAAAGCCCGTTTCCCTGGCGATCAGCTCCGCCAGGTCTTTGATGGAGATTTCCTCTCCCGTGCCGATGTTGACCGGCTGATCGCCGTCGTAATGCTCCGCCGCCAGCACGATGGCTTCCGCGGCGTCCTCGACATAGAGAAATTCGCGCGTGACCTGTCCCGTCCCCCAGACCACGATGTGATCGTCGTTTCGCTCCTTGGCCTCCACACACTTGCGGATCAACGCCGGAATCACGTGGGACGTCTCCAGATCGAAGTTGTCGCGCGGCCCGTACAGATTGACGGGGAGCAAAAAAATCGAGTTGAACCCGTATTGCTGCCGGTAGGCCTGACTTTGCACCAGGAGCATCTTCTTGGCCAACCCGTAGGGAGCGTTTGTTTCTTCCGGATAGCCGTCCCACAATGCTTCTTCCCGGAACGGAACAGCAGCGTGCTTGGGATAGGAACAGATCGTTCCGCAGGCCACGAATTTTTCCACGCCGCCGAGCCTGGCCGCTTCCATCAGATGGATGCCCATGGACAAGTTGTCGTAAAAAAAAGCCCCCGGATTTTTGCGGTTTGCTTCAATTCCGCCAACCGAAGCCGCCAGGTGAATGACCAAATCGGGCTTTGTTTGCTCGATGAGCGACATGGCCGTCTGCTGCTTGCGCAAATCGTAATCCCGGCTTCGCGGGACGATGATACGGCCGCAGCATGCCGCCCTCAGCCGTTCCACCACGTGAGAACCGAGAAAGCCCGATCCTCCGGTCACCATGATGGTCTTGTCGGTCCAGCGTTTCATGCTCCTCCCTCCTGCTCGTCACGGTTTACCCGCCGCATGATCTCTTCCCACGAGAGACACAGGCGGACGATGTCGTCTTCCACCAGGCTGCTTCCCATCTGCACCTCGATGATATCCAGGTCGGCAGCGGCCTTGATCGCGTGCTTGGCCCCGACCGGGATTTCCAGCACGTCCCCGGCCCGGACATGCCGCAGACGATCGTCCAACACAAATTCACCCTCGCCCGCGACGATTACCCACACTTCGCTGCGATGGCGATGATACTGGTAGCTCAGGTTCCGCTGCGCATCGATGTGAAGCCGCTTTGTCAATACCTCGGCCCCGCTGTCCATGGTTTGGTAGCCGATCGCTTGATACCACCCCCAGCGGCGCTCTTCAAACATCGGACGGTGGTTCCACTCTTTTGCAATCTCTTTGACGAGATGGCTTTTGGCTTTATCCGAAACCAGGATGCCGTCGGGACTGGCCGCCACCACCACGTCGGAGGTTCCAATCACGACAACGGGCAGGTCCAATTCATTGATCACGTGGGTATTGGTACACCCGTTGTCCAGGTGCCCTTTCCCGACGAGATTGACAGTCATTTCCTCCGTGATGGTGTTCCAGGTCCCCAAATCCTTCCAATTTCCGTCGTACGGAATGACGACGACCCGCTCCGCCTTCTCCACCACCTCGTAGTCAAAGCTGATGGCGGGCAGTTGTTCGTACTGCTGAATCAGCGTGTCATACTTGACAGGATATCCTCTTTTTTCCAATTCGTTGATGATATACCCCAGGCGGAATGCAAACACGCCGCAGTTCCAGAGCGCCCGCCGCTTTAACAGCCGCTTTGCCTGTTCTTCTGACGGCTTTTCCGTAAACGAGCGGACGCGGTACGGATGCGGCTGTATCCGGTCGGCTTTCTCCTCAGCGGGGACGATGTAGCCGTATTTTGTCGATGGATACGTGGGCGTAACCCCGATCAGCGCGAGATCGGCTCCCGATTGGTTGAGCACTTCCTCCAGCCGCTTGATCATCGCGAAAAAATCATCCCCGACATACGGATCGACGGGCATGACCGTGACGGTTTCCTGAAGATCAACGCCCTCTTTGGAGTACAAAAAGCTCGCGGCCAGCGCGATCGCGGGAAACGTATCACGCTGCTTGGGTTCAATGATGAGCGGCACCGTCGTACCCAACTGGTTCTGAATCAGGTCCGCCTGCGTTTTGCTGGTGGAAACGTACAGAGAATCAAGCAAGCCGTTGGCATCCAACTGCCTCCACAGCCGTTGCACCATGGATTCCAACTCGCCGTTCGGATTGCGCAGCATTTTCAGAAACTGTTTGGACCGCACATCGTTCGATAACGGCCACAGCCGCTTTCCGGATCCTCCCGATAGCAATATGAGTTTCATCCATTGCACCTCTGTCCGATTTTTGTCTTGGCCTGCACTATTTTATGAACAGGGAAAGAGGGGTGATATCGAAATGGACGAAAATAGGTATTCTCTCCGTCCCCGGGATGGACGGCCGCATGATGAAGCTGTCCCGTTTCAAAACGACCGTTTCGCACATATCATATTCAATGGCACAGTGACACGAGTCGCTTCCACCATACTCTGCATGACCCTCGAGGGGGCATAAAAGGAGAGGAGCGGTTTTGTATCCTTTTTCAATCGCACACGTGACGTTGAACAATCTCAACATGCAGTTGGTCACCCATCTCGATGACAAAGTGGCGGGAGCCGGTTTTCGCAGCGGAAACCGCCTCTGGAGCGATTCGCTGGAGCATGCGCGAAGCCGGTTGAGGCCGGGAAGCCGCGTTCTCTATGCCGGCGGCCATCTTGGCTCGGCGGCCATTTATCTGGCAAAGTCCGAGCCGGGGGCGACCATCTACTGCTTTGAGCCCGACCCGCTCAATTTCGCCCTGCTGACGGTGAATCTTCACCTCAACCAGGTTCAGAACATTCATGCGTTTCCCTACGCGCTGGGAAAAAGCGGGCAGTTTATCTCGTTTTACAAGAGCGCCTGGGACTCGTCCGATCACCGGTGTGCCATGCCGCGAAGCAGCGACAAGGAAGTGTCGATCTTCCGCAGCCTGCCGTACAAGATCCAGATGGTCAATCCCGTGGAGATTTTCAAGCAGTGTTACGGCGTCAGCTTTCCCCCGCTGATGGATCTGATCGTGATTGACACGCAGGGTGCCGACTTCGCCATCATCGAGGCATGCCTGCCGCTGGTGAGCCAGGACACGACGATCATTGCGGAGTACTCCCCTTATCACCTGTACCGGTACGGCACCACCAGGGAAGACGCCGCGCGGGTGCTGCAGCATTTTTCGCGGATCGAGCTCAGCCGTGAGCAACCTGTTTCCGTCCAACAGCTTTTGGCGATCTACGACGACTATTACGCCCAGTACAAAGGCTTCTACGACATCTGTCTGAAAAAATAATGAAAGGAGGCTTCCTTCCATGGGAGGAACGTGGACCGAAGACGACATCCGCCAGGCCATCAGCGACCGCTGGTGGTACCACAAGATCAGACTTGCCCCCGGCATCGTCACGCCCGGTCTGCCGCTGGACAGCGTCTGGGAGATGGTTCGAGCGGTAAGGGACACCATTTCCTATCAGGGGAAACGGGTTCTCGACATTGCCAGCTTTGACGGCATGTGGGCGTTTGAGGCGGAGAAACTGGGGGCGAGCTTCGTTGTCGCGACGGATTGCTACCATCCCGTTTTTTCCAATTTTTCCTTGTGCAAAGACATCCTGAACAGCAGCGTGGTCCCTCTGTACAACATCTCCCCCTACCATCTCTGGGACGGGCTGAAGACCATTTTGATGGACGACGCCTCCGTGAATCTGGGATTCCCGGAACAGATTCGCAAAAATCAGTTCGACATCGTCCAGCATCTCGGTCTGCTCTATCACGTTCGCGATCCGCTGCTGACATTGTCTCAGGCGAGAAGCGTCATCAAAACGGGCGGATATTTGCTGCTGGAAACGGCTGCGATCCTCAACAGCGAGGAGTCGTTCATGCTGTTTAACGGCCCGCCGGAAGCCAAATACCGGTTTTACAACGATGTCACAAGCTGGTGGGCTGCCACCGTCCCCTGCATCCAGGAAATGCTGAAAACCACGCTCTTCGAACCGCTTTCGCACACGATTCGCACGATTCACGATCGCCGCGCGGGCAAATACGAGATCGGCCGCGCGTGTCTGGTCGCGAAAGCCATTCCCGGCAAAGAGATGGAACTGGCGTCCTATCGGGAACTGCTTCGAACCTTCCGCAATCCCGGATTGGTGCCGGATTATTTGTAGCCGCATGGCGATGGGCATCAGCGGAAAAAGGGAGGTCGGATGCAAGACCCGGTCCCCCCTTTTCACCGCATTCCATTTGGCAAGGGAGTGAGACGTATGTCCCAACAGGATCTTCCTCTCGTCAGCATCATCACCCCCTCCTACAATCAGGCCGGCTTTATCGCGGAAACCATCCAAAGCGTCTTGAACCAGGACTACCCGAACATCGAGCACATTGTGGTGGACGGGGGATCGACGGACGGTACGGTTGCCCTCCTTCAGCAATACAGTGATCGGGGGGAGCGGTTCCGCTTCGTGTCGGAGCCTGACCGGGGCCAGTCCCACGCGGTCAACAAAGGGGTGGCCATGGCAAGGGGGGAGATTATCGGTTGGCTGAACTCCGACGATACGTATGTGGCGGGAGCGGTCCGAAAAGCCGTGCAGGCATTTCAGCAGCACCCCGATTGGGCCATGGTGCACGGCAACTGCTTCGTCATCAACAAGAACAGCCGCTCAACATCTTCGCTGAATGTCAGCGCCGCCACGATCCAACGGCTGTATGAGAGCTGCTGTATCTGCCAGCCTGCTGCGTTTTTCCGCAAACACGTGTTTCAACAGCTCGGGGGGGTAGACGAATCCCTTCATTTTTGCATGGATTACGACTTGTGGATTCGGATTGCCAAACACTACACCATCGGGTACATCCCCGAGCATCTGGCAAATACCCGAGTTCACGAAAGCTCCAAAACCGCTACCCAATGGCACTCGGTCGGGATTCCGGAAGTGCTGCAAACCGTCGTCAAGCATTTCGGAACAATCTCGAATACGTGGATGAGGTACGCGGCCCCCTACCTGCGCATGGGCGCCTTCTCCCTGCTGCGCCAAATCAAGGCCAACGCCGCCCGCAAACATACTCCCAAGGTCACGCACATGAACCGGTACAAGGATTTGTGGGTCCCTCCCATGTTCACGGTTGCCGTGGAAGCAGATCCGAGCAGCCCGGCGCACCTGCTGCTTGTCAGGGGAAGATCGTCCCAGCACATCCCTACCCCGAACGAGCAGGGGGTCAATTTCCAGTGTTCGGTCGTGGTCAACGGACGGCTGGCAGCTGTTCACCAGATCACAACGCCGTCGTTCTCGCTGGAGGTGCCGCTTGACAGGAGCCGGCTGAAAAACGACGTGGCGATTTTTTCTTCGCGGTTTGTCTCGCTAGCGAATCAGGTGTACCCGATGAAGAGGCAGGTCAGCTTCGTCGCGGAGGACGTGCTTCCCCTTTCTCTCGATGAAGCACGGCTCTATCAAACGGTTCAGCATGCGTCCCGCACGTCGTAGCCGTCCCCGTCAGCCCATGTACATCTTGGTCTCGATCACGGCCGCCGCGCCTGCAACGGCGAGAATGAGCAGCAAGGGAAAGGCGGCCGGTACATAGACGAAAAGAGCGACGACTGCCGCCGCCGCCCAAATGCCCACGCACCAATGGCAGCTCAGCAGCATGCCCAGCCAGCGGCGGAAGCCTTCCCCCCGAAAATGGATGTGCCGGATCAGTTGGCCGGCTGCGTCGGTTTCATACTTCTCCGTAAAAAAAGGCGCTCTCAGAAACGAGGTGATTTCGTCAAACACGATCAAGTGGGTCAGGCGAAAACTGGCCAGCACCAGAATCGCCAAATCCAGCCACGAAACGCCTCCCATTATTCCCACTCCTTTTCCTGATACTTTCTTGTTCTCTCCATCTTTCTTCGCGTACCATCGGGACGGCACATTCAGAGCCAGTCAGCAGGGAACACGCTCAAACAAAGCCATCACGTTCCCCGGAAAGTGGCGGCTTTTTCGCTTACAAGGAAAGGGCAATCCGGTTATTGGCCGCGAACTGCAGCCCCTGTTCCTGGAAGAACACATAGCCCTCGACCGTCACGGTGTTTCCGGTTTCCGGTTTGACGACGGAGAACTGGAAATTCTGAAACGTCTCGGTTGCTTTCGGCTCGATCCTCACCGGGTGAATCGGACCCATCCAGTACTCCCCCCGTTCTTTCGCCTGCGTAAACCAGTCATCCTCCAGATACCTCCACCCTTTGATCCCGGCAGAACTTTGCACGCCAAGCGTTTCCACCAGATTGGGCGGCAGGATCTGCCCCCCCATCTTGATGCTGTCGGCGGGATCGGCGCGAAGGCAGACGACCGGATTGTACAGCGCTTCTGTCCCCGTATTTTTTACGCAAATATTGCCGATAAGCAAAAACGGCCGGTTTTCCACATCAGACCGCAGCACGGTGTAGTCGAAAAACACCTCAGCTTCCAGGCGGCTCGCTTCCGCCTGCCGGGGCGTTTCGGGCAAGGGGCCTGCCCCCTGCAAAGAGGCTTCCGGCTCCGCCTCGTCCGTCCCGGCTGCCGCTGTGTCGTGATCGGGCTGCGCTTCGGTTGTCTGCGCGGCCATAGCCGCCTCTGTCTCCGCAGGTTCCGTCGGTGCCGCTTCCTGCTGTTCGCTCGTCCCGCCGCTGTATGCGGCCGTTTCCGCCGCCGCTGAATCCGCTACATCCGCCGAATCCGCATCATCCGCAGCGGCTCCGCCCCCAAAGGCTTTCAGCAGGTGGAGCGACAGGTACGACAGCGGCGAGATACGCAGCCCGGTCAGAAAGTAGTGAAGAATCCCGGAAGAGAGGTAAAAGGCGATGCTTTCTCCGTACGCCTTTCGCTGCTCCGCATCCGTTCCCTGGGGGAGTTGAAACTGAATCGCGATACCGGAGGAAGCAGAGCGGGCTTCCCGCTGCAGTTTCACCACGCAGGTCATTCCTGTTTGCTTCAATTCATGGTGGAGGCAGTCAATCAGCGTCCTGCGTGACTCGTTTTCGCTGCGAAACACGATCAACTTTGGGGGGACGGATGCGCGGATCTCTTTGACGCTGAAGCGGATCGCCACATCCTTTTTGAGGATCTTCGCCGGTTCTCCCATCACGATCTCCGCCCCGTAATCGGAAAGAAACGCCTGCACCCTGTTCACGATCTCCCATTCGTAGGAGGCGTCTTTTCCGGCTCCCCCCGCCGTCAGGACACACACCTTCCCTCGTAGTCCGGAATCGAGATCGATCCGCTTCTGTTCGGCATCCCATCTGATCTGAAAGCCGTTCTGTTTGCAGAACAGGCGAAAGGCGGGAACCGACGTGTACGGCATGGTCCCGCTGCGCTGTCCCGCGTAATATACCTCGACGTCCATGTGATTCACTCCTTCAATGGGTACTTCCCCATCCGCTGTCTAGTGTATGAACAGCCGGCACCATGCGTGAGGCGTGACGCGGTCATTTTCGGGAAGACGGGTACCCCCTTCTTTGTTCCGCCATACCATGTCAGGAGAAAGGAGTGATCCCATGTCGGACGAACACCTGCCGTTGGTTTCCGTCATTTTTCCGGCCAAAAATGAAGGAAACAACGTGCGCACCACGCTTGAATCGCTTCGCGCCGCGAAATCGCGCTATCCGTATGAGATCATCGTGGTGGATGACGGTTCAACGGACAACTGCTGCGCCTTTTTGCAAACAGAAGAAGAGAATGGCCGGGTCAAGCTGATCACCACGCCCGGAATCGGCGCGGCAGCAGCGAGAAATCTGGGAGCGGAACACGCCAAAGGCACCTATCTGATTTTCTGTGACGCCCATCTCACGTTTCCTCATTACTGGATCGACGGTCTCGTCGATCTGATCAAGTCCGGGCGCACCGACGCCGTATCTCCCGCCATCGCATCGATGCACGAGCCCCACAAGATCGGCTACGGCCAGACGCTGGACCAACGATTGGGCGTAGTCTGGACCCGCCACGTGAACCGTCCGGAACCGTCCGCCATCCTCCCCGGCGGCTGTCTGGCCGTGCCGCAAAAAGTCTTTCTGGACATCGGCGGCTTTGACAGAGGGTTTCGCGTATGGGGCTTTGAAGACATCGAAATCTCCATAAAATTATGGCTGTTTGGTTACCGCTGCCTTGTGCAGCCCTCCGTCAAGATCCTCCATCTGTTCCGGAAAGCCCATCCCTATAAAGTGGAGTTCGACCATGTGTACTACAACATGCTGCGGATGGCGTACAGCCACTTTAGCGAACCGCGGATTGCGTCCTGCAAGAAACTGATCATCCATGCCGATCCCGACCGGATCGAGCGCGAGGTGCTGCAGGGCGGGGCCGCGGCCCAGCGCCTGCGGTATTTCGCGCGGCGCAAATACGACGACGACTGGTTCATGCGCCAGTTCGCCATTCCTTTCTAAGGCAGCAGCCAAAAAATGGGCATTCGTTGACAAGCAAATCTCCCGCCGCCTCCATAGTATGTAATGCAAAATCAAATACCCATAGAAAGGAAGGGTTGTACTGGTGCATAAAGTGAAGCCCATCAAGGGTTACCAGCTGCCGACACCTACACCGACGCCAACAGCACCCCCGCCGATTCCCAACAATCTGCAGGAAGAGTGCATTCGCGTCCAAAAGGTGTACGACTGGGTTGTATTCGCCAACAGGGACCGCAACAAGGTTCCCATTCCCGACGACTGCCGGCCGTTGGTAGACGCAGCCATCCGGGCGGGGCAGGATATTACCATCCAGTGCGTGGAACCGATCGTTCCGCCGCCGTTCCCGCTGATCCCGAAACCGCAGCCCACCATTTCACCCGAATTTTCCTGCCGTGTCATCGGCATTCGCCGTGAGACGATCACGGTTGGCGGGGCTGTCGTCCGCGTAGGCGTTGTCCGGTTCCTGTTCGGCGCTACCGTGCTGCTCCGCATTTTTGCCGACGGTACGTTCCTGTGCGAATTCCCGGCTACCATCCAGTTTGATGACGAAGTGGTGCTCTGCCTGCCGGAGCCTCTGGACGAAAGCAATATTCTCTGCCGGATCACCGCGATCGAGTGCATGCCCATCGGCAGCGTGCTCCTCGGCGGCATGGTAGAACTGGAGATCACGATCTGCAAGGAAATCCAGGTGGAAGCGGAAGTGAAACTGGAGGTTCTGGCGAAGTTTTGCGCACCGCGTCCGAACGACATTCCGGTACCGACTCCGTCGCCCGGCCCCGGTTTCCGCTGCCCGCCGATCGTCTTCCCGCCGCAGTGCCCGACGATCTTCCCGCGCGCGAACTGCGACTGCCAGGCTACGGCCAATACGCTCATTACCGGCGTACCGGTGAGCCTCGGCCTGCCGCCGCTGGCACCGACCGAAATCGGCACCGTACAGTTGATCGCCGACATCTGCCCGAGCTGCAACCCGTCGGCCAGCACGTTCACCTTCAACTTCTTCGACACGCCTGGTCCGACACCGCTGCCTGACGTCTTCCCCGGCGACCAAAGCTTCAGCCTCACGCCGACGACGATCAGTTCGCCGACGTGCATCACGGTTCTGCCGGACCTCGGTCTGGGAATTGTCCTGCCGACCATTGCCCTCGGTCTGACCGTTACCGGTACCGGCGTAAGAACGTTCACAGCTACAGGTACGCAGGAAACGGTGAACTACACGCTCGTCCTGGCCGAAACCGGTCTGGGTCTGCCGGATGTCGTGCTGCTGGTTCTGACCAACGGCGCTGGTGTTCCCGTCTTCTCCGCCGCACTTACGGTTGTCCCCGACGAACAACTGCTGGTCCAAGACTGCGTGACGTTCCCGGATGTGATCCCGACGCCGTCCATTCCGTAATTCGCCAGATTCTTATACAAAACGGGAGAAGAGTGGATCTTCTCCCGTTCTTTTTTGGATCAATCAAAAGGCAGGCGTCCTTTCCCCCAATCCGGCTGCCGGAGAGCCTATCTCTTCCCTTCTTTTTCACACTTCCCGCTCCCCTACATATGTCTATAGGGGAACACACACTGCAAAGGAGGAACGTACGGTGTTGAAAAAAAAGACCTCCAGCAAAGCAAAGCCGGAGAAGGAAAAGCTTCTCCTGCTGAAGCGGCAAGCGCAGTTTTTCGAAGCGAAAGCGAACCAGTACTACGAGGAACTCCAGCATGCCAGCGAAAAACTGAAGGAGCAGCGTGACCGGGAAGAATGGCAGAACCATCACCTGGAACAGTTGAAACGATCACTGACAGATCAACAGCGCAGGGCTGACGAATTGAACCGCGTTGTGGCCCAACTGAACGACCGGGTGCACGAGCTTGAACAACACGAGGCAAATCAGCTTGCCCTGCTTGAACAACGAGACCAAACCATCTCCTATTACAAGGAAAAGGAAGCCCAATGGCAGAAAACCCTGGAAGAATGGAAAGAAAAAGCAAGGGAAGCCCAGGAGTCGCTGCTTGATGAGGACGCTGCGCAGCTTCTGAAGCAAAAAGACGACATCATCGCCCGCTATCAGGCCCAAGAGGCGGAGTGGAGCGAAAAATGGGAAAAGCTGAACCAGCAGGTGAAGGCGTATCAACAAAAAGCAGCCGACTATGCCCAGCTTCTCCAGCAGCAGGAAGAAACCATCGCCAGCTATCAAGCCAGAGAAGCCGAATGGAATGAGACACTCCTGCAGGTGAACGAGCAATTGGAAGCCTACCGGAATGCAAACGAACACTCCGAAGCCCTATCCCAACAGCTTGAGGCCTACAGGCTGAAAGAAGCAGAATGGGATGCCGCGCTTGAAGAACTGCGGCAGCAGCTTGAATCCTGCCGGCAAAACGAAGAAGCGCTGACGCACTTGCTTCACCAGCGCGACGAAACCATCGCCCGCTATCAAACCCAAGAGGCGGAATGGAGCGACACCCTGGAAAAGCTGAACCAGCAGGTGAAGGCGTATCAACAACAAGAAGCCGAGCAGACACAGCTTCTCAGGCAGCAAGAAGAGACCATCGCCAGCCATCAAGCCAGAGAAGCCGAATGGAATGAGACGCTGCTGCAGGTGAACCAGCAATTGGA
>NZ_VKJN01000031.1:0-18328 GCF_007197875.1 Brevibacillus sp. LEMMJ03
ACGAAGGGGATATATTCGCTAAGGGTGGGTCATTTTCTTTCCGGCGAACCTGGGTCAATTATATCCCGGCGGTGACATTACAAAAGGAACTAAACTTGACGAGACTACTTTTCAAGGTATTAAAAACGGAATAAAAGTCACGAACATTAATATTAAGCCTCTCAATGATAAGGATTTAAGGAACTTTCAAACCCTGTCTTCAAATGGAGAAATAAAGCCATTTTTTGTAGAGACCATTTTTGATGTTGGGAACTTCACTATGTCCCTTGTGGAGTTCCTTGCAGAACCATCTTTCTGGAATGGTTTCTATGTTGTAATGGATGGAGCCGCTGTAATTTTTCCCGGGATACCATCCATAAGTGGCGTAAAAAGGATGATAAAAAATAGCGACACACTAAAACAGTCGCTACAAATTGGAATTAACGCCTATAAAAATATTGATAAAATACCATCTGGTTGGCATCGACATCATATCTTCGAAAAGCGGTTTGCGAAAGAATTAGGAACGGTTGAAAAGGATATGTTATGTATTGCTATCCCTGCTGAATATCACTACAAAATTAATGCTAAAATGACAAAGAAGATTCCAACAACTGGCTCCGGTTATGGTCATTTGACAAAATCTCAGATTATTAATAAACATATTGAAGCATACGAGGAGCTTATGTTAGAAACAAGCAATCGGGATCAAGCAACGGTATATGAATTTTTGTGGGAATTCACGAAAACAAAACAACATTCAATATTGAAATAATAATGCTGAAGTTCCAGAAGCACCCCGAAATTGTATGGGGTGCTTCAATTCAACGTTAGTAATATTTTAACTGATTTTGGTTTTACTCCATTTTTATTCGGTGTTATTATAAATAATCAGAATAAAGTTTCTTAGAGGAGGTAGTCATGAAAGTCCTGGCTTATTTTTATTTTTCTTTTTATGATAAAAACCTTAAACGTAAAGTTGATGCTGTATTAAAAAGAAATGGAATCCATTATGAACCTACTGTACGAATAGGTAAAAATGAACATATCGGTATTACAATTACGCGTATTACATACGAACTTAAGATTGACTATGAACCATTGTTTATTGAAAGACTGGTAAACGATCTTCGTTTTGTGGTGGACCCGGATTTAGACTTTGGGTTTCGCTTCGACTTTTCAGAAAAGGAATATGAACAATCTCCTCTCTATGAGTTAATCGCAATCGGCACTAATCAACGATTATATCTTGAAAATAAGGGGGAGTCATACCAAACCATACGCTTCTGTGATACGTGTGGTAAACAAACCATAGAACAAACAAAACCCTTGTTAATCAATACAGCTATCGTTGACAAGCGAAATATTGTGTTTGTCGATCAGGAACTCGTCATATCTCAAAAGATGGCTGAATTATTTGATAGTTGGGGGTTAACAGGATATCGACTGGAACACGTTCACCACTATGGTTCTGCTAAAAATAAAAAGACTGCGTATCAGATTGTACCGACGAATATTTTACCACCGCAAAACTTGCCCGATTCCTATTTAAATGATCCAGTAGTGAACAAACTTAAATGTCCAACTTGCCGAACCGGTGGACATTTGTTCTACCCCCACCACTACAATAAAACAGTGTTGGAAAAGATACAAGATTTCAATTTTGCACATGAATACAGAGCAAGAGGCCCATATGAAGTTAGACGTGTTTTACTGATTAGCTCAAACGTAAGAAATCGTCTAATAGAAAATGGACTAGCAAATGACGAGTGGGAGTATAGGCCCGTTATTATAACCTGAAAAACGTGTGGGGACTGGTTCTGCAGCTTCGACTCTACCACCAAACCGAACGAAAAATCGCCGGTTATTTCAGTTAATTCAGATCTAGATTGGCGAGGACTGGTCAAAGCAAGACCGCGTGAATATGTACGAACGAAACTCCTTTGAAGGTTTAGTAATACTTATCAAAAGTGAGGTGTAGTCATGAATATAAACGTTTATTTTACCTTTCAAGTATATGATCTTAAAATTAAGTTTAAAGTCGATCAAATTCTTCATAGTCTGATACAAGATTTTGTAATACCAGAAGCAAGTATTAAAAAGGATGATGTTTATGTCCGGTATAAATTTGAGGTAGCGTACGATATCAAGTTAATTACAGCGATCGTAGAGAATCTCAACGCGATTTATGAGAAGACATTAGGAAGTAAAAGTATGACATCTACTTTTCGCGGTTTTCGATATATATATAAGTATACTGATGACGAGATAAAAAACGGTAAATTATTTAGCATCACCTCAATAGGCAACAGACCGGAATTATATTTCTCCAGTAAATCAAAAGTTGAATTTGTAGCATTTTGCGCAAGATGCTCAAGGAATGAGAAAGTTACAAAAAACGAATTAATATTTAATACTTCAGTCATGAAAAAATTCCCGATAGCATTTGTTGATGAACATTTGGTTATTTCCCAAGAACTTGCGGATAAGTTTAATGAGTGGAATTTATCCGGGTATCAATTACGAGAGGTAATTCATAAGGGGAAAACAACCGGAGAAAAAGCCTTTCAGGTTATTCCCACAAATATCTTGCCGCCTCAAACTGTAATCGACCAATTGCGTAATGATCCTCATATCAAAAAGCAAACATGCCCTGAATGTGGTGTTGTAGAGCATTTACAATGTCCCTATTGTTATGATGAAAAGATAAGTCAATTTATGCAGGATTTTAATTTTACTTATGAGTATTATCCTATCAACGAAGAAACAGTTGTCCGGCAAATGTTAGTTAGTAAGAAGGTTATCACGTTATTAATTGAACATGGAATTGCTAAACTTGAGCCATTATCTGATGAGAGCAAATGGACGCTAGTTCCAGTGCTGACAAATAACACTGTATAAGCATTGGAGGTCAGAAAGGAAGACAACATTAAAAATAGTAGCCGGTACTTTATTTAGTGGTTGGTTTATGCTTCTTTAGGGTTATAAAATGCTACTCTCAAGTGATATCCCAGTAAGGATTTCATTGGATGAAATGAGGAGTACACTGCTTACCATTTTAGTTTCCACCCTTATCACACTTCTCTATATCAAAAAAGTATCAAAGAGTATGTTATGGTGTTTTTTCCTTTTTTCCCTCACTTTTTTGGGCAGGATCTATGTTGATGGCGATCAAATATCAGTTTCATGAATACGATACAACACTCAGTGTGGCAGGGTGTAGGATGCTTATGTATTATTTTGTTTTCCCTTCCATTCGAAGATATTAAGAAAATTGTAAAAAGACCTGCCTCACGGTTGTGAGGTAGGTCTTTTGGTGTTTAACTGAAGATGTCGCCTGGGTCAAAAAAGCTTGCTTAGGTATACCATATTCACAAAACGAGGGTGTCCAGGACACTCTAATTATGTTTCTGCTGCATAAACGTAATACTATTCGGAACAGTATCGGTTCACATGACGGTGACTCGCCAGTGCCGAAAGATGATTATTGTGATTGTGGTAAAATACGCAGGAAAAATGTTGAGAAAATCGAATTATCGAAAGAACAATCGATAAAAAAATTAATAAGGAGTCGATTATGTCTACAACATTTAACGAACGTCAGGCACTACATATGACATTGCAATCTCTGCTTGAGCAACGACTATCTCTAAGAAGAGAGTATATGGAACGAGACAAAGAACTGGGGGAGGAGATCAAGCAGCTCTTGTACCGAATCCGTGAGTTGGATGAGCAATATGGTGTACCTACCAGCACGAATGATCGGCAAGGAGAAACAACAAGTTCGCCGATTGTTACCGAAGAGATACTGAGCACGCGAGTGGGTAAATCCAGGAAGCCGTATCAGCATCATGATTATCCGGGAATAGCTAGGGAGGTAGAAACGATTTTGGAGGAAGCGGCAGCACCGCTGACACTGACAGAACTATACGGGCAGCTGCAAAAACGTCGGGGAGTCGATTGGGCGAATCCGTACATCATCATACAAAAATCGCTAAAGTACTCAGAAAGAGTTCAAGTACAAAAGGAGGGCAGAAAACTGGTGTTTTCGATTCGGAAAATTCTTTGATATGAGGCCTTGCCAAGGCTCCGGAAAGACTGCATGTAGCGGCAATGAGTTTACCAACCCTTATATCAGTATCCAAAAGCGATCAATTAGGTCCAGGGGATGGTTTCACCGCAGAAAAAGGGAATAACGTTTTGCGGACCTGGACGGACGAGATCGGTAAGTCGAATTCCGCGTTGACTTTTCTCCGGGGGAATCCTGTATAGTTGGATGTCGAGGAGGTGATGACGTACATGAAGATCAAGGACGTCATGAAGCAGACCGGTCTGACACGAAAGGCGATCTATTATTACGAAGAAGCGGGCCTGATTGCTCCTTCAACCGATCCTGAAAATCAGTATCGCATTTACAGTTCGGATGATGTCGAACGGCTGCGGTATATCCGTACGCTTCGCAGACTGGGCATGCCGATACGGGATATCAAAACAATCTTGCAGTATCCTGATCAGGCAACTTTGCTTCTCCGAAAGCAATTGGCGCGGATAGAGGCGGAATCGTCCGAACTGGCACTGTGCCGCCAGGCCATTTCAGTTCTGATCGAAGCAGCCGAACAGTCCCCGAAAGATGGAGGCCGATCAAGAATCCGGGAAGCGGATCTTCTTGCAGGTGCCGTGGAACAGGAACGCAGACGGCGGGACGACTATATGAGACGCAGGCTGATGGAGTTGTTTCCCGGGACGATGGGCAAATTCATGGCTCTTCATTTCGGAGCGTTCCTGCAAGAGCCATTGTCGGATTCAGACAAAGAATCGGCATGGGAACGGTTGGTTGGCTATGTTGACAGCATGGAACAGTTCGACATCCCTTCACAGCTGGCCGAGCACATCGACCGTATGAGCGAGGAGGAAATCGAAGAAGCGGCTGCCGTCTACAGGGAATCGCTGCAACGATACATTTCGCCGACGGAGGCGGAATACGAAGAGCTGAAGGAAGAGATGCGCGCGCAAGTGGAACAATTCAAAAAATGGCCGCTCAATCAGGAGCAGACGGCGTTAACCCGCCAACTGAAGGAGCGTCTTGATCGCGCCGGTTTCTATAGAGTGTTCGTTGAGCAGATGCGCACGTTGAGCGCCGATTATCGGAACTATCTGGAGACGCTGGAGCGGCTCCAGCGAGACTTGAATGTGCGCTACGACGACCACGGTATGCTGACGATATGACGAATCACAGAATCGGGCGCAGGAAGCCCATGCCTTTAGGCGTGGCAGGAATGCGCCCTATCTGTTCTCCTCCCTTCTTATATTGAATGATATACTTTAATCATGAACCTGACATTGATGATCAAACTCCTTCCTACAACCGAACAGCATCAGTCGTTGCTTGAAACAATGGAACGCTTTAATGCGGCTTGCAACGTGATTGCGGAAGCAGCTTTCGCTGAGCACACCGCGAACAAGGTTCGTTTGCAGAAGTTGGTATACAGCCGCATTCGAGAGGAATTCGGTTCGTCAGCGCAAATGAAGGTTCGCGCCATTGCCAAAACATGCGAAGCGTACAAGCGCGACAAGTCGATCAAGCCGACATTCAAGCCGCATGGAGCCATCGTCTGTGACCAACGCCTCCTTTTGTGGAAGGGCCTTGAACGCGTATCCATCCTGACGCTTGGCAGGCGCATCTTGGTGCCCATCGTATTTGGCGAGTACCAAGCGGCGCGTCTGAATCGGATTCGCGGACAAGCCGATCTCATTTACCGTGACGGAGTGTTCTATCTCGCTGTCGTGGTAGATGTTCCGGAACCGCCGCAAGGTGCTCCAAATGGAATTTTAGGAGTTGACCTTGGCATCAAGAATATTGCAACCGGCAGCGACGGAGAAGTATTTTCTGGCGGCCATGTGAATGGACTGCGCCATCGGCATGCAAAACTTCGACAATGTCTCCAATCTAAAGGCACAAAGTCGGCAAAACGTCTGCTGAAAAACCTCGTCGAAAAGAATCTCGCTTCGCTACGGATGTGAACCATCGGATTTCAGAGATGCTGGTTGTGAAAGCCAAAGACACCGGACGCGGGATCGCCCTTGAAGACCTGAAAGGCATCCGCGAACGGATAACGGTTCGCAAGGCTCAGCGTCGTACCCAGCATTCGTGGGCGTTTCATCAGCTTCGCTCCTTTATCGAGTACAAGGCACGCATTGCAGGAGTTCCTGTCGTGTTGGTTCATCCTAGAAATACATCTCGCACATGCCCGAATTGCGGGCACTGCGACAAGAAAAACCGACCAACAAGAGACCATTTCCATTGCCAATCTTGCGGCTTCGCTGGGCCAGCGGATGGCATCCCTGCCGTGAACATTCGCGGCAGGGATGAAGTCATGCAGCCGTACGCGGGGTAGCGCATACTACACCTGCAAGCCCACGGATAAAGCCGTGGGGTTCATGACTCTTGGACAGCCAGATTACCTTGCTTGTCCAGAAGCGCAACTTTCACAGTGATTGGACGAGGCAACAGTGGATGGTTTTGTAACAAGTGAGCTGTCTTCCAAGCGTTTCGGCTTTCGTCTGACGTGACGTTGAACCAACATTCTGTGGAGAGTCCGGACAAGTGGGAAATCAAATAGGAAATGGTAGATGCCGTTTGTTTATCGAGGTTTTTCGACATGATGGAGAAAGCGGGCTCTCGGTCCCCTGTTTTTCCGAGAATCCAAATTTCATGAATGGTCGGATATTGTATGAGCGCGCTGATAATGCTGCGAGTAAGAGAACCGTAAGGATCCCAGATATGAACTTCTTCACAACGGAAGATCAGCGGATTTTTCTGTTCTTGTCCATGTAAGAATTGTTCCAATACAAGTTCCGCTTTTGGTCCTATTCCGGCCAGTACAAGCGAATCATATGCCAAAGTCTCCTTACGGATATTTGTCATTTCTGCCTCACTTCCTTGTTTTGGGATTAAAAAACCGGGAAACATCGTGACATTTTTGAATTGTGAAAGCAATTCAAAATGCACGAAATTTCCCGGTTTACCTTCAACTGACCTGATGGCCGTTTAAAGATCTACCGATATTGTTCTTCCAAATTGTCCGACATGATGAACACCATTACACGTTCCCCGGTCCGGGTACTGACATCCGTGTAGAAACTGGTCACGTTCGAGCCTGTCATGTTTGCGATGAGTTCCTTCAGTTGGTCGCTGCCTGATTCCACCAGGTCGGCCCGGATCTTTTTAATGGAGAGCATCCCTTCGATTGTTTGAGCTAGGTTACGTTCGGCAGGGGTTAAAACCCCCTTTAGTAAAACGATTATCATATTTCGCACAATATCCGTCTTTACCGAAACGGAACCGCGGCCCAAGTATTCTTTTTCCCATTGTGTGAGGGCTTTGCTGATTTTGTCCTCCAGTTCCCCTTTTGCCATTTGCATATCAAAACCTCATGAAGATTAAATAATATGTGGAGAGTGGAAATAAAACCTAATGACTTCATATTACTTTCTTTAGTTTGTACTTGTCAAGTGATTCGAGTATTCTTAGAAATTGAATTACCATCGAGTGCATTTTTGGAAAATCGTCTGCGCAGTGGTATCCTCAAGGCGGAACCGTCAGGAGCCGGGACGATTTCGGTGTTCGGTTGTCAGTTTTGTCTCGATTTGTCTTACCGACCACGAGACGAATATATATTCGATCGGTCGTGCATGAACTACTCTGGTTTCCTGAAAGGGATACCAACATTCGTTATTTGAACAAATAACGGGGTTGAATGGAATGCAATTTGGAACCGGGCGAGTTGATTTGGCCCGGCAGGGATGGTCATATTTAAAGCAAACCTTTGGGGTAGGTTAAAAGCCTCAAATCATATCCGTTGCCCGGGTAATCATTAAGAGGAAACCGCCAAGCATATTCTATTACTACGTGCTTAATGATTTCCAGTTTGTCGATTACCTTATCACCTGAAGATCAAAGCTTCAGTGATTTCTTCAGATGAAACCTAAAATAACCTTAAATTTTGCTGAACGGTGTCTTGCGGTAATATTGCGATTTGCCATTACGAATAAATTTCACGAATCGAATTAAAAAAGGATATTGAGAAAATATGGAGCCTGTTGGCTATACGCTGTTTGTCCCGGACTTTTTTGTAAGTATTAGCTTGTCTGGTTCGTTTGACGGATTATCTGAACAACTCTTGGTCGTTCTCATATGTCCGTTTTGGTCATCGCGTCCCAATTGTTCGGATCAGGATTGGGAGCCCAATTAAGCCGGAATTGATGATCTGTAAGACTATGATTTCACGCGGTGAAGTGGCATTAATTATTGCGGCGCTTGGATTGAATATCGGTTTGCTGCCGTCAAAGTAATATACGTCGATCATTTGGGTCATTGTGATTACAACCGCTGTTGCTCAAACGGTTCGTGAAGGATTAAAGCGAAAGAAAGATCGATCAGGAAGAATTAGCAACTGATGTTTGCAATGCAAATTAAAGTGCGTTATAATCTTGAAGTCGAAACCCGTTTTTTTTAACATATTGGGCAGACCGTTTGAACTTCCGTTTTTCAACCGGATGTGTTCAGGGTAAGCCCATATACCATGTGGGAACAAGGTAGATTTTCAAAAAGTCCGTTTTGGATTTGTTGAGAATAGACCGACTATATCATCTGTACCGGGGCCTGCTTTCATGTGAAAGTAGAGTGTTCCGCAAAGATGGTATAGTCGGTTTTTTTTTGAGAGGAGGGTAGTTGCGATGTTTGTTTACTTATTCACCGGATTGGCAGTGACGTTGATCAGCGCATGCTTTCTGCTCTGTCCCCGAGTCTCTGACCGTTACGTTCGCTTGCACGTCCTGTCGTTGGCCTTGCCGACCGTTGCGGCATTTGCAGGATTGATCAGCGCTGATCAAACTCAGGAGATGGGTTTTTGGCGCTCCGACAGGCTTACATGGTTGATCTCGTTTTATGTTTTGTTGCTCGGATGGACTATCCAGCGGTTTAGTATAAGGTATATGTACGGTGACCGTTCCTATCGCTCCTATTTTGCGCTTTTGACGGTCACAGTGGGGGCGGCGTCTATAACCTGGACAAGTGACGATTTGCGCCTGCTCGTGCTGTTGTGGGGGCTTCCTTTACTTGGTTTGGTTTGGTTGTCAGCACTAAAAAAAGAATGGGAGCCGGCTAGGAACGTTTCTCGGCTTATGGCGAAGATGTTTGCCGCAAGTTGGATCTCCCTTTTACTGGCCGTTGTATGGCTGTGGAAGGCTACCGGATATTGGCGAATATCGCTCGCATTGTCGGTCGAATCGCTCACTCGGATCGAATGGGAAAACGCAACGGGGATCAGCGTGTTGCTTGTGCTTGCCGCGATCATTCCTGCTGGCCAGTGGCCGTTTCAGCGATGGCTGCTCGAGTCTTCGGTGATGCCAACACCCGTTTCCTCCGCAATGCACGCGGGTCTGGTGAATGCGGGAGGGATCTTGCTGGCCAAATTTTCGCCGCTGATGGCCGGCGGTTTTCCCCAAACGCTACTGTTGTTTCCGGCCGTCGTGTCGGTGATTGTCGGAACGGGAATTCTCTTGGTTCAACCAGACTACAAACGGCAGCTTGTTGCGTCTACTATGGCGCAGATGGGCATGATGTTTATCCAATGTGCCTTGGGAGCCTATTCCCTAGCGGTCTTGCATTTGATCTTTCACGGATTGTTCAAGGCTACCCTGTTTTTACGTTCCGGATCCGTTGTGCCTCGATCCAAACGGGCGTTGATCTCTCCGTATCCACCGTCTAAAATGTGGATCCTCTGCGGAATGCTGGGGGGGATCGTATTGGGTGTCGGATTTTGGCTGGCGGCTCCTCACGAGCACCTCAGAATGTTGCGGGCGTTATTGCTGGGCTGGTCGTTGGCGTTTGCGTGGTGGCAGATGGCCGTTTTTCACAACGGACGCTGGACGGGATTTTTCGTCTTGTCAGGACTCGGGCTGTCCGCGATGGCGTTCCATGACGCGTTGGCCGCATTTTTAGGCGGAACATTACCCGCAGCCGGTCCCGGGGCGGGCGCCGAATCCGGAATTGTTTTGCTGTTCGTTTGTCTGGGGTTAGCGGGCATTTTCTTTTCCGGCCGCTGTTCAACGGATTTATGGGCGAAACTGTATATGTGGCTTGTCCATATCGGAGAAGCGCGTGATCGGGCGGTAGAAAGTCATCCCCGCTATCTCAAGGCATACGTGCGTCAAGGGGGGGAATGAAGTGAATCGATCCGTTCTGTTACCTAAACATGCTGTAGATGGTGTGGAAAATAAAGAAGCTTCCGCTGACAGCCTGCAAGTGGAAGAGCTTGTAGGAAAGGCGAGCCAGGTCATCGCGCCACTGTGGCCACTCGGCGCGTTTGTCGCGAGTCATCCTTGGGAGGGGATGGAGCACCTGACGTTTGAGGAAGTTGCCGACCGTTTTCGGGGCTCCCGGGATATTAACCTGTATCCCTCGATGACAATGTTTCGCGAAGCGCTGCGGAAAGGGGAATTGAATCCGGCCTATTTGGAGGAAAGATTTCGGAAGTGGCTGAATGAGCAGCCCTCTGTCATTCCCAAGGAAGAAGTGGAACGTTTGTGCCGTGGCCTGTTATGGCACGAAGAAGTTCCCCGCGAGGTCGTAAATTCGTTGGAGATGAAACACTTGACCGCCCGGATGAAAGACGGTAAAACGCAACCGGATCGATTTCTTTTCCGGTGGGTCAGAACGAAAAGCGCGATCCTGGAAGCGCAAGGGGAAGCACGATGGACGCGGGCGCTGGATCGCCACATGATCAAATGGTGCAAGCTGTATTTGGATGAATCGCAAGCCATGTGGGGGATGCCGTTCCGGGAACAGGGATTTTACAAAGCTTGGCGGAAACTGGTGCGTTATGACCCGTCCCTGAGTCGTGCGCAGCGCAAGCGGTTGCATCGTGTTCCGGCAAACGCGGAAGATGCATTGAAGCAGGCGTTATTGAATCTAGGCGTTCCGGCGACGGAAATGGAGCGCTATCTGGAGGAACATCTGATTGCGCTGCCAGGCTGGGCGGGGATGTTGCTTTGGCGTTCGCGGAAATCCGGACAAGGACATCGTTTGCTTACGGAATATTTGGCGATTCGTCTCTCGTTGGAATGGGCGATGATCGCTCCCCGTCTTCCCTTGGCGGAGGCGGGGGAAGGCGAAGATGATACGGCCCTCTTTCCTTGTCTTGCGGCATGGGTGCATTGGGGGGGATGGACGCCCGAACGGTGGCAGAGTTTGCCACCGGCAGAGCGGCACATTCGACTGGCTTTCGCCTACCATTTCGACCGAGCGATTCGCCCTAGACTTTGGCTGGAAGCCTGGGAGGATACGCAAGAAGAGAAGTTATTAAGAAACATATCGTCCCCGCCGAAACATAGCAGTGCCCAAAAGGCGGCTGTCCAGCTCATCTTTTGCATCGACGTCCGTTCTGAACCATTTCGCCGGCATTTGGAACGAGAAGGGCCATTTGAAACGTTCGGATGCGCGGGATTTTTTGGCCTTCCCATCAGGACGCTCCTGCCGGATGGACACGTTCATGCCTCCTGTCCGGCGATTGTAGAACCCCGCCATGAAGTCAGGGAACGGCTATCTCCCGCTGACCGCCGAAAATACCTCCGGAGGGAATCCGCCAAGCTTTCTGTTTCCCATGTGTTCAAAAAAATGAAACAGGGACTCGTCACCAGCATGTTGTTGCCGGAAATGAGCGGACCGTGGTTGGGATTGTACATGCTTGTAAGGAATGGGGCTCCTGATCGTGTCATCAGCGCTATCCATCGTTGGCGGAAACGTTTCGCCAGGAGACCGGAGACGAGTCTCACGCTGGACCATGACGGTTCCTGCAGTGACCCAAACTTACCATTAGGATTTTCATTGGATGAAAAAGTGAACTATGTCAGTCAATTGTTGAAAAACATGGGGTTGACGTCCGCGTTTTCGCCCCTTGTGGTGGTTTGCGGCCATGAAAGCGCGACAACGAACAATCCGTACTCATCAGCTTTGGATTGCGGCGCATGCGGCGGGGGCGCCGGGGAATTGAACGCACGCGTCTTTGCGGAACTTTGCAACCTAGAAGAGGTGCGGAGCGCTCTGGTTGGGAAAGGCATTGTCATTCCGAAGGATACCGTTTTTATCGCGGCTGAACATATTACCACGGTCAATGAGTTGCGTTGGATCTATGTTCCCGAACTATCCCCGGCGGCTCAGAATGCTTTCGCCATGCTTCGGGACAGACTCCGGACCGTGACCCGCAAGGTGAATTTGGAGCAATTGGCAAAATTGCCGGGCGCAGGCGACATAGGAGGCGATCCGGTTGCAGAGGCGAACCGACTCGCGGAAGACTGGAGCGAAATTCGTCCGGAATGGGGATTGGCGCGGAATTACGCGTTCGTGATCGGGAGGCGACAACTGACCGCGCACTGTGATTTGGAGGGAAGGGTGTTTTTGCACAGTTACGACTGGCGGGAAGATCCGGAAGGAACTTCGCTGGCGAATATCGTTGCCGGTCCGGTGACTGTCGCCCAGTGGATAAACTTGCAATATTACGCATCGACTGTCGCTCCGCATGTATACGGGAGCGGCAACAAGGCCACACAGACCGTCACGGCGGGAATCGGCGTGATGCAAGGCAACGGGAGTGATTTGCTTGCGGGATTGCCGTGGCAATCGGTTATGGCGAGCGACCGGGAATGGTTCCATTCCCCGCTACGCCTACTCGTGGTCATTGAAGCCCCGCGGCAATATATTGCGCGCCTGCTTGAAGAGAATCCTCATTTCCGAAGAAAAGTGAACAACGGGTGGCTGCGCCTTATGTCCATTGACCCGGAGAAGGGAAAATGGGAAAAATGGCAGCCATCTCCAGGGGGCTACCTTGAAATCACTTTCTATAGAAAGGATTTGATATAAGTTTATTAATAGATAATATTAGACAACTTAAATTGACGGAAGCACGTGCTCAAGTTCTGTTTTGTGCCGAAAGCAGTCGTTAAATTAAAAGAGAGGCATCTTTACCATAAACAATGGTATTATCCCCTCATGGTAGACAGTAAAAAAAAGAGTTCATGATATCATGGATTCATTACTGTTGACCGGAGGGGATTTTTCATGCCACCAAAGTAACGGAAGGGAGTAGTTGTACCTAATAACTCTTAGTGGCCGACAATTAAGGGTAAACAGTTCATAATTCAATCTTAATCCCACTGCAAAATGAGGAAAGGGAAATGTGGTTTTAAGATTATGAAAGTGCAAGCAAACTTTTTCTTTTTCATTATATTGATTTATACGCCTCAGCAATCAAATCTTTAAAAAGATTTGAAATCCTGAGTTTTTTTATGTATTAAATGTTAAGTTTTATTTCACTACGTATCAGGGGTATAAAAAAAAATATTTCGGTAAAAATATAAGTAAAAATAAGCATAGATCAGGTGGCGGATATGAAAGATGTTAAAACCTTATTTCGTATGCATATTTATATATCATGGGTGTTCGCATTAGCCTTTTCTTTGCGCTTTGCCCTAACTGGAAATCCATATATTAAAATATCTAACACTAATTTTAATACAATATTTATTATACTATCATCTTTATTAAATGTGATTCTTCTAAAAAATTGTGTAGTGCAATTGATGTCAATGAGTCAGAAGCAGAACCGAAGAGAGTGAACAACAGTAAAAAAGAAAAATAATAATCTACGTAATGATTGAAAACCTTATCCATTAAAATTATGAAGGGACTGCCTATGAAGTTTAGTATGTTCTGGAGAAAATCGGTAAGTAAATCTAAACGCTTTTTACTACGCGAAAAACAAACAGTAAACTCCATAAAAGTAGCTCCATTTAACCCATCGTTATCCAGGAATATAGAAGAACTGGAAGAGTTATTAGGAGGTAACATTGACTTTTCTACTTACCAATTTACCTGTTTCGATCGAAGTATCAGTTTGTTTTTTATGCGCACTTTAATAGATAGCGAGAGACTTACTCGGCATATAATTTCTCCTATACAGAAAACAGGACTATTTTTAACGTCACAGGGGTTATCTTTATCCCGAAACAGAGAAAGAGAAGGGGATGAACTTATAACTCTGATCCAAGAGAGTTGCTTACCTTCAAGTGACACTCAGCGGGTAGAAAATTGGCAATCTGCAATTGAACAAATCTTGTATGGTAAAGCTCTACTGTTAATAGACGGTGAAACTGTTGGGTTGTCTGTGGGAGTAAAAAAGGAAAATGCAAGAAATATTGATCAACCAGAAACGGAAGTAAGTGTCATTGGGCCGAAAGAAAGTTTTGTGGAAACTCTTAATACCAATATAGGACTTGTACGCCAGCGTCTTCGCGACCCGTATCTTAGGGTGGATTCCGTCGTGGTGGGAAAGCGTACCAAGCAGGAAGTAACTGTATTGTATCTCGTGGACGTGGCTAATCCACTCATTGTGAATGAAGTCAGACGGCGACTATCCTGTATCGAAACAGATGGCCTGATCAGTCAGATGCAGCTACAGGAATATCTGGAGGATGACTCGTTCTCTTTGTTTCCACAAATTCGGCCTACCGAAAGGCCTGATGTCACTTGTTCATATTTACTCGAAGGTAACGTGGTTGTTTTAGCCGAGGGATCTGCACATGCTCTGCTTTTACCAATCACGTTTTTTCAGCTTTTGGATACTGTTGACGATTATTATACTAATTGGCAGTACGCCACACTTATTCGCTTCGTGAGGTTGATTGCTCTCTTTTTCAGTATAATATCGCCTGGTCTCTACCTGTCGCTTGTAGCCTACAATCCAGAGTTGATTCCTACTCGTCTTCTAATATCCATGGACGCCGCTCGTGTCAAGGTACCTTTTCCTATTCTGGTGGAAATTTTCATTATGGAAGTGATGATCGAGATTTTACGCGAAGCTGGAGTCAAGTTGCCCAAACCAGTCGGTCAGGCGGTTAGCATTGTTGGGGGTCTAGTAATTGGGGAAGCAGCCGTAAACGCTAATCTGGTTAGCCCTGTTACAGTCGTAATCGTGGCATTGACAGCGATCTCTTCTTTTGCAGCACCTGTATATTATCTCGGCATTACGTACCGGATTCTTCGTTTCTTCCTGCTGATATGCAGCAGTATTTTTGGGACTTACGGGTTAATTTTGGGATTATTCCTCATTCATGGGCATGTGGCCCGGCTCGTTTCATTCGGTGTTCCCTATTTGGCCCCGTTTTCTCCACTGAGATTGCAAGATTGGACAGATATGCTCATTAGGATTCCAATGAAGAAATTACGTACTCGCCCCACATTTCTAAAAACGATAAAAAAAAGGAAAGCCGGCTTTTTCTCGATGGTTCACCGTGATCGAAACAACAGGTAAGGATACATTTATTACGAAAGGAATGATTCCACGTGCAAGGACTTGAGCAACGTCCTGCGATTAGTCCAATCCAACTTGTTATGTTGGAGTTCGGTGTATTTGTAGGGGTAGGATTTCTTTTCATGCCTAGAGGTGCTATTGAAAAAGCTAGGGAAGATGCATGGGTAACAGTCATACTCGCAGGTATTTGTGCTCTGGTGTCCCTATGGATGATTAACAAAATCGCCCGAACGTTTCCCAATGATACCGTGATTGAATACAATCGCAAGCTATTTGGCAACTTCATAGGAAACATACTAAACATTGTATTAGGTTTATACTACTTATCTTTTTCAGTAACAGGTATTCGAATTATGGCAGAAGTAGTAAGCGCAGAGATGCTGCCGTTTACACCAATTGAGGCCATCATCGTGGTAATGCTCCTGGTAATTATTTACTCATCATGGAATGGGCTAATGCCAATTATCCGTATTTTTGAATCAGGACTTCCCATAACCCTTATTTTAATGATACTATTTTTCCTATTGGCTTTTCTCCGGGCGGATTGGACACAGCTACAAATCCCGTTTCAAAAAGGCGTACTTCCAATTTTAAGCGCACTACCTCAAACAATTTATTCGTTCCTTGGATATGAAGTGCTGTTTTTGTACTATCCGTTCTTAACAAGAAAGGAGAATTCTTTTATCAGTGGAGCAATCGCAATAGTTGCTGGAGCATTGTTTTACGCATTCCTTGTAATAGGCACGCTAGTAACCTTAGGTCCAGATGTCTCCATTACTCAAACATATCCAGTTGTGGACATGACAAAGACGATCGAGGTGGTGCGACAATTTGTAGAGCGGGCAGAACTTTTGCTGATTATGCTTTGGCTACCGCTCGCTTACACCACACATTTAGGATTCTTTTTTAGTAGTGCTTTTACGTTCCACCGTACCTTTCCACGCCTGGCGATGAGGTGGTGGATGGTTTTACTGCTACCTATAGTATACATCTTGTCTTTAATTCCCGACAATTTAATTGACATGTTGAAATGGTCCGATTTGGTTGGTGGAGCAGGATTGTTTTTTACAGTACCATACCCCTTAATTTTATTTATTTGTATATTGTTGAGCCGTAAGAAAGGAAATCTCCCTTCCGTAAGGAAAAAAGGTGAACTGACATGAGACAAACGAAAAAAGTCTGGGTGGCGACCGTAATGGTTATCATTTGCGGCAGTCTTTTACTTTCAGGGTGTTGGGATTACAAAGAGCTGGAAAATCGTGCTATCATAATTGGTATTGGAATTGACGAGATACCTCCAGCCACTTACAAAGGAAAAAAATGCGCATGTATCAGCTTCTCGTCCAGGTGGTCGAACCAACAGGAGCAGGAGGTAATATGGGAGGGCCACAAAATATACAAGGAGGTGGAAAAAAAGCCTATACAAACCTTGTTATCAAGACACCATCGTTTGCAGAAGGTATCGAGCAAATCGTAAACCGAAGCGACCGAATCCCCCATTTAGCCCACCTACAACTTATTGGAGTGGGGGAAAAACTGGCCAAAAACGGAATTAATGAGCTTTACGACTTCTTGACCCGTCTACCTCAAATGCGTCGCCACACTGAAATTATTGTTTTAGATGGTGATATTTCTCGGTTCTTTACAATTCCAAGTATTTCACTGCCGGCACCAGCCCTTCATATGTCAGAAATGGCTGCGAATGTACAGCGAACCTTGGTTATGCCTGATTCCAATCTAGGAACTGTATCCAAAAGTGTGCAAGGAAAAATTCCGTTTATCCTTGTTAAAGCATCGTTAAATAAGAGCGACGAGATTATCATGGATCATGCAGCCGTATTTTACAATTTTAAGATGGCAGGTAGTCTTTCATCGGATGAGATGCAGGTTCTATCCCTTTTACGTAACGAAATTGAGCGGGGGTTTTTGACCTTTCCATGCTACCGAGGGAAAAAGGCAGGTCTGCAATTGTTGTCAGGAGAGAGTAAAATAGTTCCTTTTCTAAAAAAAGGAATTCCACATTTTACTTTTCAAGTTAAGCTGGAGACGAAACTGATGGAATATCAATGCTTGGGTGCATCATTTTCCGAGCCTAATGCGATTAGAAAGGCAGAGAAGTTGTATAGCGACATGATGAAAAAACGGATAATTACAATAGCAAATATGTTAAAAAACAAGTATAAAACAGATTTATTTCGGTTGACTACACGAATAAAAAATTACCCGGAGCTGTACCTCTGGTTGAAGAATGACCCAAAAACTTTTTTTGAGAAGATGGTCGTCGATGTAAATGTCGATTTTAAGATCCGGACAATTGGAAGTTCCTTACGAACTCCAGAACGGGAACAATCTGATTAGTGTCCCCTGAAAAAATCGAATTTCGATAAGGAGCTTTGTCTACTCGAATTTTTCAGAGAGGTTTTTACCAGTTTACCCCAAATTTTGTGCCTTATTTGGCTAGTTGTACCGCTCTTCTGAGGTTATGGGTCAAGCCCCAATGCGCATCATGATGAAAAGTAGAGAGTTGCTCGCCTTTGCCTGCTTGTTTGACACCAGGACGCGACCGGAAGGGGAGAAGGTTCACACCTGCACGATCTTTACTACCCGGCCCAATAAGGTTGTCACAGACATCCACGACTGATATCCCTGAAAGCATAGTTGAGGTTGCTTGGCAGTAACCACAACCTCCTCTCTTTTCGTCTAAGAATTTGACACTCAGAGTACCCGAAATGAAGGTATGGAGTGAGGTCAAGATCATCCACTCGGGACGGTTTGCGCGCGGCGAAGGTAGAGAACGGGAATCAAACGAAGTATGTCTACCTAAACGGAAACGTAATTGAGGAACTGGACGGGTCCCCTGTTTCGAGATGATACAGGATTTAGACCAGGATTGAATCGCGTGCGAGTGGACTTTCCCTAATTTACTTGACACGAAGTTAAGACCAATCTGTTATGAATGTTGTTTTTCATATTCCACTGGG
>NZ_VKJN01000032.1:0-14638 GCF_007197875.1 Brevibacillus sp. LEMMJ03
ACCTAACCAACAAAAAATCGCCGGGTGGGTCAGTTCTAAACCGGCGATGGTGGGTCAAAATAAAGTCGGCGTTGACAATGACGCGAATACAGGGCATTCTGGAGGCTTCTGACTATACACAAACCAAAAGACACTAGCTTGGTTAGCTAATGTCCTTTGGATTGAGTACCCTTATAGATTTTTTAGTAAATTGACAGGTGAATATATGTTGTGTTTTAACTTAACATCTCCTTGGGTCAATCGTACATAGCGTCTAACCATCGACATGTCAGTATGACCAAGAATGGATTGTAAACTGAATGGGTCGCCGCCTGATTTTATCCAGAAAACAGCGAACGTGTGTCTGAAAGTGTGCGGACTGCATCTTACTAATCCTTCTAATCCCGCCTTTTTGCCGTATTCCCTTAATTTTTCGTCAACGGCCTCAACCGTCATTTCGTTACCGTAAGCAGAGTAAAATAGCTTGTTTGCATTTGCCCCAAAATCTTTATTCTCCTGAATCAATTCCGCTAACAATTTGGCGACTTTTTTGGATATAGGGACAGTACGTGTTTTTCTGGTTTTAGCCTTGTCCCAAGGGACTGTGAGGGTTAATTCATGAAAGTTAACATCATCTACGGTCAATGATAGTAACTCTTGGCAGCGTAGTCCTGTATCAAGGAGACACATCATCAAGACATAATCACGAAAACCTGCATATGTTTTTTGGTCAGGGATAGACAAAAGTTTTTGGACTTGTTCAAGTGTAAATGCCATGATACGGTCATTGTCCACTTTTTGAAGTCTAATCCCCTCTGCCAAATTGGTTTTCGTGTGTCCATTTTTGTAGCACCAATTAAAAAACGCTTTTAGGGTACGAATTCGAACATTGACTGTCATCGGAGATAAACCGACTACTCCCTTTTTTGGCCGATGTTGATGGGAAGGGTGATCGTCATACTGTAACTTTTCATTAGTCATGTAAGCAATGTATTCAAGCAGCGTTTTTTGGGTAATTTCACGAAAATTGATGCTTGGATAATGATTGTCCAGCCATGTTCTAAAGTAGCGAAAGTGTGTTAGGTAGTCATTGATTGTACGTTCTGCTGACCTTTCTGCTTTCTTACTGAGAATAAACTCGTTCATCAACTCATCGAGAGTAACGGACGGACTCACTTTTTCAAGATGTTCAAAGCTTGCGGCATGATTCGTCCTCTCCTTCTTCATTCTTCTCATGACAAAGGGCAGACCTCCTTTTAGAAAACGCAAAAAAGCAGATGGCAAATTACCATCTGCATCCCTAACGGTTTCGTCTATAAGTAGTATGGTTTACCTTGACGGACTCAATCTTTTTTGACTTTTTCACGCGGTCTGTTTAGAAAGTGTCCAATTTGGTAAAACCCTTGATACTACTGGTATGGCGGAGGGAGAGGGATTCGAACCCCCGTGGGCTTGCGCCCTAACGGTTTTCAAGACCGCCCCGTTATGACCACTTCGGTATCCCTCCGCGATACGAACAAGTTATACTATAGCATAATTGCATCTATTTTTGCAACACTTTCCTGCAATTTCTCCACAAAAAACGACCCGGCCGCCATCAGCGGGGCAGCCGGGTCGTTCTCCTGCGCTGGCGCATCGTTTGGACGAAGATGCGGCGCCGTGCCGTATGATGCTGACCCTTTCCTTCTCCTGTCCTTCCCCTACCGTTTCACGACAACCAGCTTCAGCTCGGTCATCTCCTCAATCGCGTACTTGACGCCTTCGCGGCCCATGCCGCTCTCTTTGACGCCGCCGTACGGCATGTGGTCGACGCGGAAGGTGGGGATGTCGTTGATCATCACGCCGCCCACGTGCAGCGCGTCAGCCGCCTGCAGCGCGAGCGAAAGATTGTTGGTGTACAGGCCCGCCTGCAGGCCGTACCGGGAGTCGTTCACCAGCTCGATCGCCTCGGCGACCGACTCGACGGGGTTGATCAGGACGACAGGGCCGAACACTTCCTGGCAGGAGACTTTGGCGTCGGCCGGGACGCCGGTCAAGACGGTCGGCTGCAGCACGCGGCCGTCCGTTTCGCCGCCGCATTCGACGCGGGCGCCCCGCTGCTTGGCTTCCTCGATCCAGGCCAGCGCGCGGTCCGTTTCTTTCGGGCTGATCATCGCCGAGTAGTCGACCTCCTCGGACAGCGGATCGCCGCCCCGCAGCCTGCGCGTCTCCGCGACGAAACGCTCCACAAACGTGTCGTACAGCTCCTTTACCACGTAAATCCGCTGGACGGAGATGCACACCTGGCCGGAGTAGGCAAACGCGCCGAAAATGCAGCGCGGGATCACGTCGTCCAGATTGGCGTCGCGGTCCACGATCACGGCCGAGTTGGAGCCCAGTTCCAGCGTCACCCGCTTCAGGCCGGCGCGGTTGCGGATGTTGATGCCGACAGCCGGACTGCCCGTAAACGTGATCACCTTGACGCGCGGATCGGTCACCAGCAGGTCGCCGACGGTGCCGCCGCTGCCCGTGACGACGTTGAGCGCGCCGGCCGGCAGCCCTGCCTGCTCAGCCAGTTCCGCCAGGAAAAAGGCGGAGAGCGGCGTTTGCGACGCCGGCTTCAGCACCACTGTATTGCCCGCCGCGATGGCCGGCCCCACCTTGTGTGCAACGAGGTTCATCGGGAAGTTAAACGGCGTGATGGCGCCGATGACGCCCAACGGTTCGCGCACGGTGAACGCCAGGCGTCCTTCTCCGCCGATGGCGGCGTCCAGCGGCAGCGTCTCGCCGTGAATCCGTTTGGCTTCTTCCGCGGCGAACTTGTAGGTCTGGATGGTGCGGATCACTTCGCCCCGCGCCGTTTTGATCGGCTTGCCCGCTTCCAGCGCGATGATTTTCGCCGCTTCTTCCAGCCGTTCGTTCATCAGTCCGGAGATTTTTTCCAAAATGGCGGCCCGCTGGTAGGCCGGCATGCGCCGCATGACCGCCGCCGCTTCCTGCGCGGCGCCGATCGCCCGTTCCACCGTATCCCGGTCGGCCTGGGCGATTTCCGCGATCACCTCTCCGCTGTACGGAGCGTACAGCGGCGCGTACGCACCCGTCTCCACCCACTGTCCGCCAATATAGCACGCTTTTTTCATCGTCCTCTTCCTCCCTCCATTCGCGATGGGGTGTGCACAGTTCCTCTAACTCATTCTCCATCACGTTCCAGCCTTCCTCCAACGGGTCGTCGGCCATGCAAGCGGCGAGAGGTGGCGGATCACGCTTCTGTACAGCCCAGAGGTGCGCACAACCAGCACGCTCCGGCAGGTGGGGATCGGACTCATGAGAGCCGCTCCTTTTTTGCTGCGTGCCTCACACCAGCTAGTTCGCCGCGTCGTCCGTTCCGCACCACTCCAGCAGCGTCAGGGCAAAGATTTCGGCGCATTGGAAAACGGCGTCCAGTTCGATGTACTCGTCGGGGTAGTGGGCCACCTGCGTGACGCCCGGCCCCACCACGATGGCAGGCGTGTCGGCAAGCGTCGTCAAGAGGCCCCCGTCCGTGCCCCACGGGGAGGCTTCCACAACGGCGCGCCGGCCGGTCACGGCCGCGAACTGCCGCTGCAGGATGTCCATCAGCGGATGATCCTCCGCCACCGCCCCCGGCACCCAGCGCGCCCCGAACCACTCCAGTTCCACCGGATGCGCGGCAAACCAGGGGTCTTCGTCGGCCAAGCGGCGCAGGGCGGCCTCCATGTCCGCCTGTGCGTCGTCCATCCGCTCGCCCGGCGCCACCCCCATCCGTCCCTCCAGCTTGACCAGATCGGCCACGGAGGACGGCCATTTGCCCCCTTCGATCACCCCGATGTTGATCGGAATGGGAATGGGCAGCTTGGCGTACAGCGGATCGTCAATCCGGTCGTTCCGCTCTTTTTCCAATCGGGCGATGGCCTCTACCACCCGCATGCTTTTTTCGATCGCGCTCACCCCTTCGTAGCGGGTGCCGCCGTGGGCCGAACGCCCCTTTACCGTCAGGCGGAACCACATCGAGCCCTGCTGCTTGGGAAAAATCTTCATGTTGGTTGGCTCGGGGATCAGGGCGGCGTCCGCCTTGTAGCCGCGCAGGATGGTCGCCAGCGTGCCGGCGCCGCCGCTCTCCTCTTCCACCACGCTTTGAAAGATCACGTCCCCCTTGAGCCGCACCCCCAGTGCCTGCAGCACCTGGATCGCCAGGAGCGAGGCCAGGTTTCCCCCTTTCATGTCGGTCGCGCCGCGGCCGTACAGCCTGCCGTCCACCACTTCGCCGCTGAACGGATCGTGCGACCACTGGGCGGGGTCGCCGGCCGGCACCACGTCCACGTGCCCGTTGAGAATGATCGAGCGGCCGCCGCCCGTTCCCTTCCATACGCCCACCACGTTGGGGCTGTCCGCGAACACAGTCCGCGGGGAGACGAAATACGGATGCTTTAGGAGTTCGTCCCCTTCCATGACCCACAGATCGACTTCCAGCCCCATCGCGTGCAGCGTCTCGGCGATGCTCTCCTGGATGGAACGCTCCTTGCCCTGCACGCTTGCCTCCCGCACCCATGCCTGCAGGAGTTCCGTGGCCGCCGCCTTCTCCTTGGCGATTTGTTCGCGGATCAGAGTTTGCCAGTTTGCCATCGTTACCCTCCTTCTTCCTTCGTGGCGAATGGTATCTGCCTCGCGTCCGTTTTGCATGCGGGAGCCGGCGGGCGGCATGTTCGCATCGCAACCGCTGCCGCTTTCCCGCCCCTGCCTGATAAAAGCAGGTCTTCGCGAGCCGCCTCAGCGGAATACGCCGACGTCGCCGTCCAGCTTCAGCTCCGCCTCCGTCGCGCCGATCACGTCCGCGACGCTGTACGGTTCCATCACTTCACGCAGATACAGCCCGTCTTCCCGGACTTCCATCACCGCCATGTCGGTGATGATCAGGTCGGCGGCGGCCGTCGCCGTCAGGGGCAGGGAGCATTCCCGCACGATTTTGGAACGGCCGTTCTTGTCCAGATGGGTGGTCAGCACCATCACCTGTTTGGCCTTCTGCGCCAGCTCCATCGCCCCGCCCATGCCCGGAACGCGCTTGCCCGGCACGATCCAGTTGGCGATGTCGCCCCGCTGGCTTACCTCCAGCACGCCGAGAATGGTCATGTCCAACAGCCCCCGTCTGATGATGGCGAAGGCGGTGGCGCTGTCAAAGAACGCCGCTCCCTTCACCAGCGTGACGGGAAACCCGCCGGCGTTGCAGAGCATCGGGTTTTCCTCCCCTTTGGCCGGACTGGGGCCGGTGCCCAGAATGCCGTTTTCCGCGTGAAACAGCACCCGTTTCTCCGGCGCAATGAAGTCGGCCACCAGCGTCGGAATGCCGATGCCCAGGTTGATGATCATGCCGTCCTCGATCTCCTGCGCTGCCCGGCGGGCAATCCGCTCCCGGTAGGTTTCCGTCCGGTTTACTTCTCCCAGGCCCATTGCCAGTTCACCCCTTCACTCTGCACGATTCCCTGGACGAACACCCCTGGCGTGACGATCTCTTCAGGGTCCAGCTCGCCGATCTCCACGATCTCCTCCGCCTCCACGATGGTGACGTCGCCCGCCATCGCCACCAACGGGTTGAAGTTGCGGGCGCTCGTGTCGTACACCAGATTGCCGAAGCGGTCCGCCTTCTTGGCGTAGACGATCGCCACCTCCGCCGTCAGCGGCGTCTCCAGCAGGTATGCCTTGCCGTCGACGATCACTTTTTCCTTGCCTTTTTCGGCTATGGTGCCGATCCCGATGTCGGACAGGATGCCGCCCAGCCCCACTCCGCCGGCACGGATGCGCTCGGCGAGGATGCCTTGCGGGCAGAACTCCACCTCCAGTTCCCCGGCCGTCATCTGGGCACCGGCGTTGGGATTGGAGCCGATGTGGGAGGCGATCACTTTTTTCACCCGCCGCTCGGTGACCAGCTTGCCGACGCCGATGTGCGGAAAGGCGGTGTCGTTGCTGATCAGCGTGATGTCCCGCACGCCCTTGTCGAGGATGCCCTGGATCAGGGTGGGCGGGTTGCCCACTCCGCCGAAACCGCCGGCAAGCAGCGTCATCCCGTCGTGAAAATACGTTAAGGCATCTTCCAGTGAAATCACTTTGTCAAACCGGTTGGCCATGTTTCCCCTCCCCCCTGCCCGTCAGACCAGCAGCGCTTCCTGACGCAGTTCCTGCTGCACGCTTGAGACCGCTTCTTTCAGCAGGGCGATCAATTCGTCGATTTCCTCGGTCGTGATGGTCAGCGGCGGTGCGATGATGACGGCGTCTCCGGCCACGCCTTCCAATCCGCCCGTCGCCGGGTAGATGAGCAGCCCTTTTTCAAACGCCCGCTTGATAATCCGGGCGCTAACGCCCTGCGCCAGCGGGAACGGCTCCCTGGTCTTTTTGTCTTTGACAAACTCCAGTCCGCACAGCATCCCCAGTCCGCGCGCTTCCCCGATCAGCGGCAGTTCGTCGGCCAGTTCCCGCAAGCGGCTCAACAGGTAGGCGCCTCGTTCCGCCGCCCTGTCCACCAGCCGGTGCTGTTCCACGTAGCGAAGCACCGCGAGCGAAACGGCTGCCGACTGCGGATTGGCGCTGTACGTGTGACCGGCCATGATCAATCCCGACCCGCGCGCGATCGTCTCGATGATTTCGTCTGTCGCCATCGCCGCCGCCATCGGCGTGTATCCGGCGCTCATTCCCTTGCCCAAGGCCATCAGGTCGGGCTGCACGCCCCAGTGATCAATCGCGAACCGCTTGCCTGTGCGGCCCACACCTGTCATGACCTCGTCGGCGATGAACAGCACCTGGTACTTGTCGCAAATCTCGCGGATGCGCTGGAAATAGCCGTCCGGCGGCACCACCGCGCCGCCCGAAGCGCCGATCACCGGTTCGGCGATAAACGCGGCCACATGCTCCGGACCGACGCGCAGAATCGCCGTCTCCAGCTCGTTGGCGCAGGCGAGCGCGTACGCTTCCAGCGGCATGCCCTCCGGCCGGCGGTACGGATAGGGCGGCGCGATCGTCGGGCAGTCGGCCAGCAGCGGGACGAAGCGCTTGCGCCGCAGCACATGGCCGGACATGGAGAGCGCCCCCATCGTAATGCCGTGATAGCTCATCCAGCGGGAGATGATCCGGTTTTTGTTCGTATACCCTTTTTCCTGCCAGTACTGAATGGCGATCTTCTGCGCCGTCTCCGTCGCCTCCGAGCCGCTCCCGACAAAAAAGCTCCAGTTGAGCGACCCCGGCGCCCACTCCGCAAGCTTGGCCCCCAGCTCCTCCACCGCATCGCTGCTGAAGTGGGAGCGGTAGGCAAAGGAGACGTTTCGGGCCTGCGCGTACATCGCCTCGGCGATTTCCTCCACGGCGTGGCCGATGCTGGCCGTCACCGCGCCGGAGCAGCCGTCGATGTACCGCTTCCCTTCCTTGTCGTACAGGTAGATGCCCTTGCCGTGGGACACGAACGGATACGATTTGCCCAATTCGGGCTTGATCACATAGCTTCTCTGCATGATAGCCACCTCGCCTTTTCTCTCTTTTCATCCTAGCGGAAGAGAGCGTCCGCGCCATTCGACGAGCTGGCAAAAAAGCGTGGAAAAGAGACGAAATCTTTTGTACATTTTGTATAAGAAATCGGGTGATGGAAACAGGGGGGAGGACTGAACATGACCATTACGATTCGCGAAGCGCTGCAATTGCCCGACATGGTCCAAACGCGGCTGGTCGGAGGGGCCGCCGGACTGGACAACCCGATCCGCTGGGTCACGATCGTGGAAGTGCTGGAGGATGTCACCCGGCTGCAGGAAGGCGAGTTTCTGATCACGACCGGATTTGGATTGTCCGAAGACGATCGGCGCCGGGCGTCGCTGATTCCCTCTCTGGCCGAACGGAAGCTGAGCGGCGTCGCCCTGCACACGGGCTTTTACCTGCGCGAGATTCCCGCCGACCTCGTCGACATGGCGGACCGCTTCGGGCTTCCGTTGATCGAAATCCCGGTGGAATTGAACTTTTCCACGATCACCAAGGCGATCCTGCAGCCGATCGTCAACCGGCAGTTTGAGACGCTGGCCTACTCGCAGGCGATCCACAACCGGATGATCGAGGCGGCGCTGTCCAAAGGCGGGCTGCCCGCCATCGCGGCAGAGCTGGCCCAGTTGACCGGCGGAGCGGTCAAGCTGGTGGATGCGCTCGGGTTTGAAGTGGTCCAACACGGCGGTTCTTGCGGTGAAACGAGCGCGGGCGGAAAGACCAGCGAGCACGCGGTGCCCATCCGCGCCAGCCGGGAACATTTCGGCACGCTCACGCTGACCAAACCGGCCGGGCTGTGGAAAGAGCTGGACGACGTCGCCCTGCAGCACGCGGCGACCCTCTGCGCGCTGGAATACGTCAAGGAACGGGCGGTGGCGGCCACGGAATGGCGGCTGAAGGGAGATTTCGTGGACGAATTGCTAAGCGGCCGCACCCTACGTGCGGACGAACTGGAAAGCCGCAGCCGCATGCTGGGCTACCCGCTCTCCGGCAGTCACATGGTGGCCGCGGTCAAAGTGGGCACCGGCGACGGCGCCGCTCTGTCCGACCTGCATCAGGCGTGCATTACGCTGATGCGGCGTCTCTGCGATCAGCACCATCGCTCCTACCTGCTCCGCGAACGCCCCCACTGTCTGCTGTTCATCCTGCCGCATGACCGAACCAGCCTGCAGCTGCTGGAGCAGTTCGCTGCCCGCTGGGAACGGCTGCACCCTGCGTCTCCCCTGCAGATGGCGCTCAGCAATCCGCGCGGCCAGTTGACCGCGCTGGCGGAGGCCGCCGAGGAGGCCCTGTTCGCGCTGCAGGCGTATCCGCTCCTGGCTCGCTCGCCCGCCTTGCTCCGCTTCGGGGAGATGCGGGGGTACCAGTTTTTGTTTCCGTACCACCGCCGCCCGGAGACGCTGGAGGCCCTCTGGCAGCCGCTGCTCGACCCGCTGATCCGCTACGACGCCAGGCACAACCAGCAGCTCCTGGAGACGCTGAGCGCCTATCTGGATCATAACGGCAACGGCCTGCAGACATCCCAAGCGTTATATATTCACCGGCACACACTGAAATACCGATTGACCCAGATCGAAGAAAAAACCGGGGTCAGCCTGGAGGATGCCCATCAGCGCTGGCAGCTTCGGCTGGCCCTCATGGCCCGGCGCCTGCAGCAGCAGTTGTACCCCGCCGAGGCGTAGGCCTACTCGCGGGTGGGACGCAGCGGCTTCACCCAGATGTTCATGTCTTCGTATCCGGAAAAAATGGTGCAGTTGTTGATCAGCCGTCCGCGGTACCGGTAGCCGTGCTTGGCTGCCGTCACATTCATGCCGGGAGATTGGGCCCGTGTCAGTGTGTACAGGTAGTAGATTCCCATCTCCTCCATTTTTTCTTCCAGAGCGGCAAACAACGGCTGCAGCAGCCCTTTTCCGACGTGGTCCGGGTGGGTGGCGCAGTCCGTCAGCTCGGCGGAGCCGAAGCGTTCCGTCACTTCCGCCGATGCGGCACAGGCAATCCGGCCGTCATGCTCGGCGACGACGTAGTAGGTGCTCTCGCTCATCGTCCTGCGCACGTAGTCCGGGTCGTCCATCGGCGTCGGGTAGGTGGCGAACACCAGCCGGTACAATCGGGCCAGTTCGTCCGCGTCGGCCGGCGTGGCCGCCCGGAGGCTGTACCCTGGCGGAAGCGGCTTGGCTTCCCCGCGGCCCGCTTTTGCCAGGCTGAGCTGCAAGATGTCCTCCGCGACTTGAGGCGCGGCGGATACGGCCCGTTCTTCCGTCAGAAAGCAGGAGAGCATCTGCGCGTTTTCCCCCCGGAAAAAACCGTCGATCGTCCCTTCCTGCCTGTAGCCGAGGGAAAGCCATTGCGGCACGTCCTTTTTTTTGCCGTATACAATCAGTTTGGTCGCTTCCGCCTCTCTGGCCAGCCGCCTCATGACGGCGTCCATCTCGCCGATTCGGCCGCTGTCGTACAGATGCAGCTTCACCCGCCGATTGCGGTGATCGACCACCAAATCTCCTGCTGCCTGCATCGCGGCTACTTCGCTCATGTGCGTTCCCCTTTCTCCGGTTTTCTCCCATTGTAACACGTTGGCGCCCAGGGTCATTCTCCACAGTGTACAAATTGCCCGCTGCCTCCTTTCGGCCCGATCGGTTTTTTGCGAGCGCCATTTGCTTCTGCCGGCCATAGAATAACAAGAAGGTTCACTGCCGGGAAGGAGGGTCCGTTGTGAGTTTCCGCCATACCAACGATTTTGCCCTGGTGCTGGTGCTGTTTGTGCTGCTCGTGATCGTGCTGGGCGCTTGCACGTAAGGGGCGTCGCAAGCCCCTCCCGCCTGGTCGTAGTGAGGGGCTTTATACATATACATGTAAGGGAGAAGCGGCAAAGCGGAGGACCTACGGAAGGAGGAAGCCACGTGATCCCTCTCGTTTACGCGCATCGCGGCGCTTCCGGCCTCTATCCGGAAAATACGATGGAAGCCTTTCACGGCGCGCTCAAGCGGCGCGCTGACGGCCTGGAGCTGGATGTGCAGTTGAGTCGCGATGGAAAAGTGGTGGTCATTCACGATCATCGGCTGGAGCGCACCACCAACGGCACTGGCACCGTTCAGCAGCACACCTGGCGGCAGCTTAGGCGGCTGCGGGCCGACAAGGGCGCCCGACCGCCCACGAGCCAGACGCGGATACCGTCGCTGAAGGAAGTACTGGACGCGTTCGCCCCTACTCCGCTGCGGTTTATCATCGAATTGAAAAACTTTCTGGTCCCCCAGCCTCACCTGGAGGAACGGGTGATCGACCTGATCAAGCGCTACCAGTTGACGGAGCGAACCGTCGTCTCCTCGTTCAACTTTGACAGCCTGCTGCGCATAAAAGAGCTGGAGCCCTCGCAAGCCACCGCCCTGCTGTACGTCGGACCGCTTCAGCAACCCTGGGAAGTGGGCGCCCGCTACGGAACGAATCAGCTCCACGTGCCGGACGACCAATTGACCCGCCCCCTGGTGGAAGAAGCGAAAGCACGCGGCTTTCAAGTGCTCGGGTGGGCGATTGACAAGTCTGCCCGCATCCGGCAGGCAGCCGTAATGGGGGTGGACGGCATCATCACCAACTACCCGGGGAAGGCGCGGAAAGTGCTGCGACGGTCTTGACCGCGTACAAAACAAAGGGAGCCCTGTACAGGCTCCCTTTGTCCCTGTTGGCCATGGATGGCGTCAGGTCGTCTTCGGTTCGTAAAACTTGCCCTGCCAACTGTTGCGCCGCTCCAGCTCGGCGTCGATGCCGTTCAGCACTTCCCATTTCTTGCGGCTCCACATCGGACCGATCAGCAAGTCGGGCGGCCCGTCCCCCGTCACCCGGTGGACAATCATCTCAGGCGGCAGGATTTCCAGCGTGTCCACCACCAATTTGGTGTACTCTTCCTGGGTCAGAAACTCCAGCAGCCCCGCCTCGTACTGCTTGACCATCGGCGTTTTGCGCAGCAGATGAAGCAGATGGATCTTGATCCCCTGCACGTCGAGATGGGCAACGGCCTTGGCCGTCTCCATCATGTCCTCGTGGGTTTCGCCCGGCAATCCGTAAATGATGTGGGAACAAATGCGGATGTTGTGTTTGCGCAGCTTTTCCACGCCGTCCAGGTAGCATTGGTAATCGTGGGCGCGATTGACCAGTTGGGCGGTACGCTCGTGGATGGTTTGCAGCCCCAGCTCCACCCAGAGATACGTCCGCTCGTTCAGCTCGGCCAGATACTCCACCACGTCATCCGGCAAGCAGTCGGGCCGCGTGGCGATGGACAGGCCGACCACGCCCTCCTGTTTCAAAATCACCTCGTACATCTCGCGCAGTTCGTCCACGGGCGCGTAGGTGTTGGTGTACGCCTGGAAATACCCGATGTACTTGGCGGACGGCCACTTCTCGTGCATGCGGGTTTTCACGTCGTGGAACTGGCGCTCCAGATCCATCCGCCGGTCGCCGGCAAAATCGCCCGAGCCGCGGGCGCTGCAAAACGTGCATCCCCCGGTGGCTACCGTGCCGTCCCGGTTGGGGCAGGTAAAACCGCCGTCCAGCGGCACTTTGAATACCTTCTCGTGAAACGTCTGGCGCAAGTGATAGTTCCATGTATGGTAACGCTTGTCGCCCCACAGGCGCGGGGCCTCCGCGTGTACAGGTGCTGGTTTCATGGCTGTGCTCCTTTCCGTCGGGATGCCGGCCAAACGGGCTTCGGCAGGCACCGCCTGGCGATTCATCCATCCATTTATTATAACAGAAGTCAGGCTGGACGTGCGAACCGAAAGACAGGAAAACCACAGGGCAATTCCCTGTGGTTTTCTCCGTGTTTATGGTTACTGTTGAATTTCTTCGATGCGAATGGCCCGCGTGTGCGACGTGTGGCTCCACACCTGGTTGTTCTTGGTGAAAAACGCGTAGAACAGAATCGGCAGCCAGGTCAGGAAGAAGAACGGGAGCAGCAGCAGCCCGAAGTATCCCTTCAGCGGCACTTTGTCCAGGTACAGGGCCAAAATCGGCAGCAGGTAGAAAACGGCCGTCGATCCGTAGATCATCCAGTTCGGCAGGAAGCTGGCGATCGGCATCAACGCCTCCATCTCAAAAAAGCGTCCCAGGAACAACAGCGACATCATGGTGACGATCAGCACATACATCGGCTGAAACAGGTAAAACGCCGCGTCCAGCATGCCGAGACGGCGTTGCTTCAGGCCGTTTTTCAAGACGGTGCCGATGTAACGCCCTGCCACGTCGTAATGTCCCTGCATCCAGCGAAGCCGCTGACGCATGGATGCCTTCAGATCAATCGGTTTTTCATCCCACACTTTTGTGTCGTGCGCCCACGTCGGGTAAATGCCTCGTTCGATACAGCGGGTGGCAAACTCCAGGTCTTCCGTCAAGCTGGTGGCTCCCCAACCCATCTCCTTGAGCAGATTGCTCTCGATGCACAAGCCGGTTCCGCCCAGCGTGTTGGGCAGCCCCAGGTTGTGGCGGGCCAACTGCCACATCCGGTTGGTAAACCAGTACGTGACGGCGTACGAGAGGGTAATCCACGAGTCAAACGGGTTTTTGGAATCCAGGTAGGCTTGGATGACGCGCGCCCCTTTGCAGAGACGATCGTTCATCACGCGCAGGAAGTTTTTCTCCACCAGGTTGTCCGCGTCAAACATAACGACAGCGTCATACTGTTTGGGCATTGCCCAGAGGTTCTCCAGCATCCACTCGATGCCGTAGCCTTTCCCGCGTTTGGACGCGTCAAATCGCTCGCACGCATACGCGCCGTGCGCTCTGACAATCTCCGCCGTATTGTCGGTACAGTTGTCGCAGATCACGAAGATATCGTACATGTCGCGGGGGTAATCCAGTTGCTTCAGGTTTTCGATGAGCGGCGCAATGACTGCGCTTTCGTTGTGTGCCGCCACCAGCACCGCAAATGTCTTTTGCGGTTCGTGGGTGACCTGCTCGTTTTTGCGGAACAGGCCGGCACATGATACCAACGTTTGGTAGGTGCTCACCACCCCTACCGTAGAAGTGAATCCGATGAATAATCCCTCAATGATCTCTCTCAATGCACTCATGGGTTCTTCTCCTCGACCTGAGTCAAATGTTGCGCGGTTTTGACTCAGGTAGTGTTTTTCCAAAATTTCTCTCTTGTTTTTCTCTCAATTGGGAGTGTACCTCAAAACCCGTCATATCGCAATGACCCAAAAGTGGGAAAAACGGCGGCACTTCTATCACCATTCCCACCTTTATTCGGTTCTATTCCGGTACATGACAATAAGCAGAAAAAAAAGCCTTTGTCACAAAAGGCTTCGTGGATGCGTATGCGCGTTTGGTGACCCGTAGGGGATTCGAACCCCTGAATGACAGCGTGAAAGGCTGCTGTGTTAAACCACTTCACCAACGGGCCATGATGGTGCGGTCGGCGAGACTCGAACTCGCACGGGTCGCCCCGCCACCCCCTCAAGATGGTGTGTCTGCCAATTCCACCACGACCGCATATGAAAAATGGCGTCCCAGGAGAGATTCGAACTCCCGACCGACGGCTTAGAAGGCCGTTGCTCTATCCAGCTGAGCTACTGGGACGTATGAGTGGAGGGAGTACCCGGATTCGAACCGGGGGTGAAGGTTTTGCAGACCCGTGCCTTACCACTTGGCTATACTCCCTCGATATGCATGGGGCGATCGATGGGATTCGAACCCACGAATGCCGGAGCCACAATCCGGTGCGTTAACCACTTCGCCACGACCGCCGTGTTGTCAAGAAATGGAGAAAAATGGCAGGGGCAGTAGGAATCGAACCCACACCAAAGGTTTTGGAGACCTTCGTTCTACCGTTAAACTATGCCCCTTTGGTAGCGGTGGAGGGGCTTGAACCCCCGACCTTTCGGGTATGAACCGAACGCTCTAGCCAGCTGAGCTACACCGCCACGCACTTATGAATGCTGTAGGGAAGATGGCGGAGAGTGAGGGATTCGAACCCTCGCTACGCTAATCGCGTACTAACGGTTTAGCAAACCGTCCCCTTCGGCCTCTTGGGTAACTCTCCGCGATATATGCCTTCAAAACCGGATACGCATGGTTGGCAAAGGATTATGGAGTGGATAAGTCCTCGACCGATTAGTATTCGTCAGCTCCACGCGTTGCCGCGCTTCCACACCGAACCTATCAACCT
>NZ_VKJN01000033.1:0-12044 GCF_007197875.1 Brevibacillus sp. LEMMJ03
CTCCAGGGAGAGATTTTCTGCCGAAAGTGGGGAATTTTCAAGTGCCGTTATTGAGGATTTTAACAGTGCCGTTCACACAGGGATGGCCAAACAAAGTGGACAAGCTCGTTTCAACCTGGTTTTTCTGCGGGCTGAAGAACTGCAAATGGGTGCCGAAAGAGGGGATTGATACTGGCAAGGCGCTCAGACACATAAAAGCCATCCTGGGATCGTTTGAACCAAAGCACGAGCACAAAGAGGCCGGCTGCGCATATCTCCTGAGCGAATGGTTTGAAGACGTGACCTATGAGCGGGCGAAGTAACAGCATCAGCATGAGGGGAGGGTGGTCGGATGAAATACCCGCGGATATTGCACTATCCCGGCAACAAGTGGAGCATGGCCGACTGGATCATCGAGCATTTGCCGGAGCATGAAACGTACCTGGAGCCGTTTTTCGGCAGCGGCGCCGTCCTCTTCAACAAAGCTCCGTCGAAGATCGAAACGGTGAACGACCTGGACGGCCAAGTGGTAAACCTCTTCCGTGTGATACGGGACCGGCCGGAGGAACTGACCGAAAAGATCCGCTGGACGCCATACTCCAGGCAGGAGTATTACGACAGCTACGAGACGACTGGCGACGAGCTGGAGGACGCCCGGCGGTTCCTGGTGCGCTGCTGGATGGCGCGCGGAGCGAAGACAAGTGACAGAACGGGCTGGAGACACAACATTGACGTCAGCCATTGCCCGAATAAGACCGTGCCCAAGCAGTGGATGGAAATGCCCGAAAAAATCGTCGTCATCGCTCAAAGGTTGCAAGGGATTCAGATTGAACACCAGCCGGCAGTCAAGCTGATCGAACGCTACCGCCGGCCGGATGTCCTGATCTACGCGGACCCGCCATACCTCATGGAGACTCGGCACGGCCGTATGTACCGGCACGAAATGACCGACGATGACCACCTCGAACTGCTCGATTCTCTCGATGCCCATCCCGGGCCAGTGTTGCTCTCAGGGTATGCCCATCCCTTGTACGATGAACGATTAAAGCATTGGCATCGGGAGACGAAAGTCGTCCAGGCAGAAGGCGGCAGAAGGCGAACGGAAGTCCTTTGGATCAATCCTGTTGCGGTCGAACGGATGGGGCAGCAGACGATCTTCTCGCTGCCAGGTGTGCAGCTAGGGTGATTTAACACAATGCTCATCATGTAAAAAGACAAAAGGCCACCCAAAGTCTAGGGTAGCCTTCTTGAAAATCTTTATACATGGGCAGGTTCGGGTGTTTGCAGATGAAGTGGTGGAGGAACTAACCATCCCTTCTCTTTGTTAATACGTAACAGTCGGGCTCCGTATGTTGCTTTCGACATATGGAATTGACCAAACATCATCCCAATATCTTCACGAATTGACTGTCCCATAATTTGGCTGCATGATACTAATCCAGCAGCAATATCTAAAGATACACGAGCTGCAATTTCTGGATCATTGAACCTTGCACCAACAGGGATGCTTTCTAAAGTTGCTGTTGGACGTTCTGGTGGAGAGGGTGGCAAACCAATTCCGTTGATTTTGAGTAAATTTTCAATTTGCTCGATTTCCTGCTTCATATTTTGCGTTAAGTCTTCAAGAAATGTTCGTAAATCCTTGTCGCCAGTGTGGTTAATGAATGTTTGATAACCTGCTAGCAATCCTTTGGTTACGGTAAGGTAACTCCAAACACCAAAGACTTCACCGTAATGCATTGGCTCGTTTTGTGGATTTCCGCTTAAAATTCCCATAACTGTCCTCCCAGCATTGATTAAAGTTGTAAGATCCATTTGGGTTCTCCTAACTGTAAAGATTTGACCCAAATGTATCTTTTACAGGGAGCTCGAGATTTATTATGGGAATTATATACAAGTTTCAATTTGTTAAATGGGGGCATGGATTAAGTAAAAATGTTGAACAACCAAATAACAATCCAAATTGTAACTGCTATAAGTGCCCATATAAGCATCTTTATCCACCAAGGTCTTTTTTGTTGTTGCTGCTGCGCTTGATTGTCGAGTTGCTTCTTTTTCAGTAATAGTGGCAGCTGTGAAGCGACGATTGCAACAACACCGGAAAATATCCAAAACCGCATAGTTTTCTTGGTTTTATTAGCCCCCATGTTGGTTCGACCTCCTATCACCGTATAGTGTTTCCAAATTGGAGGGCTTGCATTGGGGAGCAGGTCTAAGGTGTTTAACACGATGTGTAACGTGAAAACTTGCTCACGAGATGATAAAACTAACCATCACCCCCACAGCGAAACTAAAAAGGGATGCCACCCAATACTCAAATTTGTAAGGGGAGTCGGAAATCAACCACTTTGTTCCCAATAACGGTAGACATAAATACCCTACAGCTATCAAAACTCCAAGGGCACGATATTCAAATGCAGGTGGATGGAGAGGTGGACCAAATAATCCGATTCCAAAGAAAAGTACACCAGATATTTGTAATACGAGATACGCTGGGACACCAATCACAAAATTAAGAAGAAAAATAATGACAACAGGAACCTTTGTCAAATCGATTCACCCACCTAATTACGCATGATTGATTTAGTTTGACATCAAAGGTGACTAGACCTCTAATTTTACAAAATAGTTATTGAGATAAGGAGCGTGACGGATAATGGCTCAAACTACAAGCTGCCGTTTTTGCGGATACAACATAGACGTGGAGATCGCCCTGCTTAACACAGGAAGGCCAGATATTTGCGACAACTGCGCGATTGAGAAACGGAGTGAAGTCAAAGAACAGCAAATCATTGAAACCCTGGCAACGAAGGTGATGGGGTGGCACAGGGAACTACACCCCAAAGATGAAAAAGATCAATACGGCGACTTTGTTTGGTGCAATGAGAGTGGCGAAGTGATGGCGCTCGTATACAAGTGGAACCCACTCCAAAACATAGCCGATGCGTGGATGATTGTACAAAAAATGGCGAAAGCCGATCCGGTTACTTCGCATAAGTTCCAAGAGGCTTTGTCGATGTACTGTATATATGACATCACGCCAGAAAGGATTTGCGAAGCTGCGCTTAAAGCAATCGCTTAGCACACCGGTTAAGGAGGCAAGACCGATATGAGACTGACTGAAAAGCAAAAGGCCGTGCTGCTGGCATTGACCAATGGGTGGCAGACGCCGACGCAGATCGCAAGCAAGATAGGATACCACACGGCATCATACGTCAATCTGCCACTAAAGGTATTGATTCGCGAAGGGTTGGCTGAGAAGAAACCTGATGTACGGGGGCAGTACCGGCTGACTCCATTCGGAGCGTATACCAAGGACAAGGCAACACACGAAACTAAACGGTAATTATGAAAAGTGGGGTGGATCGGAATGGATAAGTTGCAGTTGATTAACAGCATACCGGTTATTGAAGACTCGGCGTCATTCGGAGAGTTGGAGTACGTGCTTGTCGAGGACAATGCGGAGAACCGGGAGAAATTGCGGATGATCGGGGTTCCTGATGTAGAAATTAGCGAGATGTCAAACGGAGAAGAAATCGACATCGCTGGCTTTGGGTTTGTGTATTGCGGAGCCAAGTGGTTTGAAAAAAGGCTCGGCGGGTTCCTGGACTATGTGCCGGATCACGCGCCAGATTGGGCGAAGGCTTAACATAACATTACTTTAGGAAAATAAATACCCTTGAAGTATTTGACTCTAAGGGCCGTGAACCAGTTACACGAACCAATTGACGTATAGAAATCCGGTGAATGCAAACAGATTTGTCAGCACATGAGCTACGGTGGACGGAAGGATGGTTTTGTAGCGGTAGGAATACCATCCCCACACGATTCCCATAAAAAGAGAGCCACCTATAAAACTTAGGGTTCCTCCCTCCATACCAGAATCTTTAGCCAAAGCGGGAGCCAGATGCCATGCTCCGAAACAAAATGTGGGATACAAAAAGCCGAACCAAAAGCTTTTTGGAAAAACAGACGGAAATACTCCACGCCAAAAAAGTTCTTCTATTGGAGCATTGATAATAGCAAAAATCAATGCAAGCAGAACGACCTCCCAGCCGGCAGAAGGTGCATAACGAGGGAATACGGCCAGTCCGGTTGCTAAAGCGGGTAGGGCTACTAGGGTGGCAGCAATCCAATGTGTTTTATTAGATATGCTCTTGGGTAACCGCCACAATCCTGAAAGGTTTTTATTGAGGAACAGAACGGATACGGGTATACACCAAACTAACCAGTAGACGACATAACCGAGTAAATATCCCAAAGTATCCCCAAAAAAATAAACCAAAAACTGAAATACGATGATTTGTGAAAGTACAAGAGCAGGAGCGATTACAGTGAGCGTTTTTTGTTTTCGGGACCAAGGATTCATAATGAAGATACCTCTCAATAATATGATTTTTTCACTATACCATATTTTCGCATAAAATCCAGGAGTTCACTTAAGTGTTTAGTGTTTTGTTACATGATTTTACTAAATATTTCAGGAGTAAAGCGAGGGGAAAGTATGACCCATGAATACATGAAGTCGGAGGAAGTCGCGGCGATACGAGAGTTTTATCAAACACTTCCGCTTGACTTAGACAGTAGCGTACTGGCTGTCAGGAGAGATTTCCTGCGGTTAATTGACGACTGGCAAGTACTCATGGCGGAAAACCATCGGCTACGGGAGGAACTGGAGCTATTACGAGCTGAAGGGGCCGTCTGGAAAGGTTGGCGGGATAAGCAGCAAGCCAGAACCATTGAGTTGTTCGAGCGCGAGAAAAAGCTGGTCGAGGCGTTACATCGAGTTTTTCAAGAGTATGAAAGCGAAGGAACAGACATCCAAGTGGCGCGTCGAATGCGAAAAATAGCCAGCGACACGCTGAAAGAGTTGGGGTTGAAGGGGTAGCATGGCGGACATTTGCTACTACTGCGAATCAAAAGCAGCTACAAATTGGAGACACGGTAAGCCGGCCTGCGTTGAATGTTACAAAGTGAGAATCAGATCAATAGTACCGCCTAGAAAGATGAGCGAGGAAGAAGAAGCGAAAAGATTAAAGTTTATGCTCTCAGCATTTAGGTATGCGTTTAAGGAAAAGGAGTAGACAAAACAAAAGCCCCCTGCCGGGAGCCAAATAACTTCGCCAAGAAAATTATACCACGGGCAATCCGCGAGGGGGAATGGAAGATGAGCACACGAGCCAAGGAACTGAAAATCGATATAAAGACAATGACGATCACGGTCCCAGTGGGAAAAGAGCCGGCCATGATCCTGGTGGACCCGAAACAAGGAAAAGCCAAGCTGGTCCCACTGGTAGAGCACGGCGAAACCGTGGTAAAATTAAGTCAGGGAAAGATTGCCAAGGTAGATTATCGAGAGAGCGAATTATTTTAATACTTGCCTGATACCGAGATACGGGAGGGCGTCAGAACTATCACCCAATACGGGTGTGTTCTGGCGTCCTCTTTTATTTTGCCGAAAAGGAGGACAAGCCGTGGCGAAAGTCAGGGACATTTTGGAGTACAAGCGGAGGAAAGAGAGAGAGCCGATCAGTTTTGCTGAGCACCTGGATTGTGCAAGGAAACGGCTGCAGCAACAGCGGCCGCGGGCACGAGGGAAGCCGGCAGATGTGCTGACGTTTGACGAGGTGCGGCGGCTGATGGGGGACGTCGGGCCGAGACGGTTCCTTAAAGATCGTGGTAACAGACGCAAATAGACGCATTGGGGAGGTGTTCTCATGCAGGATTTGCTGAAGGAGTACAAAGAGACACGTAGACAGTTGAAACGGGCATACGAGGCCCGCAGAGAAGGCGATAAGGTACTGGATAACCAGGCGATTACTGAGAGGCAACTCCTGTCGGAGATGATCGGCGACGTGGAGTATGTGATCGAGTGGCTGGAGACCGGCCGGCGCCCGGGGAACCGACGGGGTATTGAGCGGCGTGCTACTCAACAACGGGTACGGCTTATGGACCCGATCCGAATGCAGGCGTTCGTCGCTCGTAGCACGGCCGGCAGTCCAGCGAACTTGACGGAGTGGGAACGGCAGCAAATTGAGGACGCGCTGTGCGTACTGAGCGAGAGGGAACGGGAGTGCTATGTGCTTGCGCATGGAGAATACTTCACTCATTCACAAATTGCGGATATGCTCGGCATTACAAAGAGTAGCGTGGACACTCACATCAAGCGCGCGCAACTGGATCGGCTACACTGAATTGGACAATTCTCTTAAGGTCTAGTAGATTGAAATCAAATCGACAAGGAACGGAGAGAATGTCATGCAGAAACGTGAGCGTCGGTCATTTACAGACGAGTTCAAGCAGCAGATGGTTCAACTTTACGAGAATGGGAAACCGCGTGCAGATATTTTGAGAGAATATGATCTGAGTGCATCTGCGTTTGACCGTTGGGTCAAACAGAGTAGAACAACAGGTTCTTTCAAAGAAAAAGACAACCGAACCGAGGAAGAAAAGGAACTCATAGCGCTGCGTAAGGAAATCCAACGGTTGAAGATGGAAAACGATATTTTAAAGCAAGCAGCGCTGATCTTCGGACGAAAATAACGGTAATCCAGCAAAACGCTCATAAGTATCCCATATCGGCCATGTGCAAGATCCTTCAGGTCAATAGGAGTACCTACTACTACGAGAGTAATGAGCAATCATCTGTCAATGATGAAGTGGAACAAGCAATTATCCGTATTTTTGAAGAGAATCAGCGCGTGTATGGAGCAAGGAAAATCAAAGCAAAACTTCAAGAAGAGGGAATGACGGTTTCCAGACGGCGCATTGGACGTCTGATGAAGAAAAACGGCCTGGTCTCGGTCTACACAGTGGCGCAGTATAAACCGCATATGTCGTCATGTAACGAATCGCCGATCCAGAACGAACTGAATCGCGAGTTTGCGAAAGAAGCACCACTGGAAGCCGTTGTGAGTGACTTGACATACGTTCGGGTCGCAAATAAATGGCACTATATTTGTTTGCTCGTGGACTTATTTAATCGGGAGATCATCGGTTACAGCTGCGGAAAATTTAAAGATGCCGCACTAGTCTATCAAGCATTTGCAAGCGTAAAAGGAGATCTACGCCAAATCCAGCTTTTTCACACAGATCGTGGCAGTGAGTTTAGAAATCTCACGATTGATGAAGTGATCAACACGTTCAAGATCAAGCGTTCATTGAGTATGAAAGGCTGTCCCTATGACAATGCAGTTGCGGAGGCAACCTTTAAGCTAATCAAAGCCGAGTTCGTGAGAAATCGCAAATTTGAATCGCTATCTCAGTTAAAGCAAGAGCTAGGAACATACGTCAAATGGTTTAACGAAGCAAGGATTCATTCCACACTAGGATATCTAAGCCCATTAGCGTACAAAGAGAAGGCACTTAAGAAATCTGTCTAGTCAGGTGTTGACAATCCAAACAAAAAATATCGGAACGAGTGATGAACAGCCTCTTCCTTGTTGGATGAGGCTGTTTTTTGTCGTGCGAATGCCACCTATAAGTGAAAGGAGTTTTTTCTTTCGCGCATGAACCCCTCCAGTTGCTGCCTCGGAAACGGGGGGATTTTTCTTCAAACCATGGAACCGAACGAACTAGAGTGACTCGCCTAACTGCATCATACCAATAGAAAGACTATAAGGCTCAAGGAGAGTGACATTTAATAATGGATCAAGATAAATAGGGAAAGCAACTTGGGACGTTGGCTTTCCCTACTTAATCAATATTGAGAAGAGTTATCTCTTGATAAAGAGAACTTAGTTGATGCTCAAGTTGTAAGGTTTGTAGTCTTCTGTATAGTTGCCGTCAATTACGATGTAATATGTTCTTCCTTTTTCAAACGTAAAGTCGAGGATCTCTCCGCCTTTTAAGGTACTATCAAGAATCTCACCAGAAGAGTTTCTGATTTTGATAATAATCGTCTCGCCCGGCAAATTTGTGATTTGAAGTTTAGCTTGTTTTGTTGCGGTGGGCGTTACTTTGAAGTAATCAAAATCATCAACTTCAACTGGATCCAATACACCTCTGACGATTACATCTCCGTTATTAATGCTTATAGGATCTGCGGTGCTCATGGAATTGTTTGGTTCGGATTCGTAATAAGTTGTAGCGGCAAACGCACTAGTTCCGACACTGAGTAGAAGAGCTGCGCTGAGAATACCAGATACAATCTTTTTCATAATAACCCTCCATAAAAGTAAAATTTAGGAATACCAAAAATTTACCAAATACACTTCGTATTGTAAAGTGATTAGTATAAATTGTCACAAATCTACCAGAATTAATATAAATATAGATTATTCATTACAAGGGTATTGTTGGGTTTCATTGCACCAAAGCGAGGTGCTTTTTCTTTTTGGAAGTGGGTGACGTGTAGTGCGGCAATTTATCGACCCGGAAACGGGAGAGGTATTCTACGAGGAGCAAGTCCTCCGGCGCCCGGACGAGATCGTCAAAGTGTTCCGGCCAGCCGGCCGCAGCGCAAAATTCGTGAAGATCAAAGCCAGCCAGAAGGCAAAGAGACGGCTCAGAAAGCTGTCACTCGCCGAGGCTGGTTTTTTGTTGAAGATCGCGCCGTATGCCAGTGAGGGAACCAATCTCCTGCTGGGGGACAATGAGCGCGGACAGAAAGGCGTACCGCTCACGATTAAGGAACTGGCCCGGATCGCTGACTGTTCATATTCCCAGGCACGGAAGATCGTCAGGACGTTCATTGAGCAGCGAATTCTCCGGTGGACCGACATTGCCGGTAGGACGGCGTTGGCAATCAACCCGCTGTATTCCCTCAATGGGAAGGAGGCGGAAACCAGCTTGCTGCAGTTGTTCAGGCAGGAGATCACAGAAGCCGGCGAAGACCCGAATTCTGAATAGGGGGTTGCCAGAAGCCAAGATGCCGCGAAACCTTGTTGCTCTAAGGCTCAACCCCGTTTTTGGCAGTGATACGAAACGTATACTTTTTGGGGTAAAAAGTGATACGCTCGTAGCGCTCAAAAAATGGACTTCAAGCCTTGCGGGGCAAGGGGTTCAGCCGTTTGTGGGCTGGCAATATTCTTTATTCTTATATCTATCGCCACGGAGGAAGGAAACAGCATGGAAATACGAAAAATCCCCGTTTCGATGATCAACCCGGCGCCGTACAATCCACGGATTGACCTGCAGCCGGGAGATCCCGAGTACGAAAAGCTGAAACGGTCGATCGAGGATTTTGGCTACGTCGAACCACTCGTCTGGAACGAACGAACCGGGAACCTCGTAGGTGGCCATCAGCGGTACAAAATCCTCGTCAACGAGCAGGGAGCCACCGAGGTAGAGGTTTCTGTAGTTGACCTGGACGAGACCAGGGAGAAGGCTCTCAATCTCGCCCTGAACAAAATCAGAGGCGATTGGGACGAGAAGAAGCTGGCCCAGGTGCTGGCTGAGCTGCAGGAGAGCGATCTGGACGTCACGCTTACTGGTTTCGACCAAGAGGAAGTCAAGGAGCTGCTTTCTGAGTATCAGCACATCGAAGTGGAGGAACCAGTCCAGGATGATGGATTCGACGTCAAGAAGGCGCTGGACGAGATCAAGGAACCGGAGACCAGGTACGGGGACGTTTGGCGGCTTGGCAGGCATGTTCTCATGTGCGGAGATTCTACAAACAAGCGGGATGTACATCGGTTGATGGATGGGCAGAAGGCCGCGCTGGTCGTGACCGACCCGCCTTACAATGTCGCGTTTGAAAGTGACTCGGCGGAATTGGCTGCGGATGGGAGAGAGTATCCTCAACGACGACATGCCGCTGGAACAGTTCGTCGCTTTCCTGGACGCCGTGTTTGCCAACTACTCGGCCATCATGGACCCGAAAGCGGCCATCTACGTTTTCCACCCTTCCCTCTACCAGCGGGAATTTGAGAACGCCATGAATAAAGCTGGAATCGTCGTTCGGACTCAGTGCATTTGGGTGAAGAACGCGGCCAGCTTTGGTTTTGCGCAGTACAAATACAAGCATGAGCCGGTGTTCTATGCTCATCTGAAAGGGAAGTCACCGGCATGGTATGGGGATCGGAAGCAGACGACGGTTTGGCGGGCCGGACTACCTGGTGAACAACGGGAGCCGGAAACGGTATGGGAAGTGTCCCGCGGTGACGTGAGCAAGTACGTTCATCCGACACAGAAGCCGCTTGATCTGTTGGCCATTCCGATCGGGAACAGCAGTCAAAAGGGCGACGTCGTCGTTGATCTGTTCGGTGGCAGCAGATCCACCCTCATGACTTGCGAGCAGATGGGACGTATCTGCAGGACCATGGAGTTAGACCCGAAATTCTGCGACGTCATTAAGCGACGCTTCTATGAGGCGACCGGCATCGAACCGGTACTTGTCAGCAGACAGCAGGAAGCCGCATAAACAGCAAAAGGAGGACGCTGCAACGTCCTCCCATAGCCACCAGGGACACCCCCGGCTGAGATAGCGAAACCCTGCGGCCGCAGATTCCCCTACTCGCTATCTCGTTTTCCATTTTACCGGAAAGCCGAGGGTGTCTCAATGAAAAATAGAAACAAACGTTCTCATCATGATGCTGACGACCTTCTGCTGCAGCATGAAGTCGAAGTGATCGAGGGGATTCTGGAATCCAAGGCCAAGTATCGAAAAGTTGTTCAAGCAGCCATCGCAAAATGGGTGAAGGACTTTCAATCTGGCCACATCGAGATTAAAACGGTCAATGACCTGAAGAAAAGCTAATAGAGTTAGATATCGAATTACAGAAGGTTGACTACTAAATGTTATTCTATATGCCACTCCGAGGAGTTGGGATTTTTATCATTTTTATTTGATCACGGTTTACCCAATATTCATATAGGGGATCATTTGTTTTCCTTACTAGATAGTCACCTCTCGCTGTTTCAGATAATACTTCAGCTTCAAATTCCTCATCGTGTAAAATAAAAATCATTTTGGATTTTTTTATATCAGAGAACATCCAGTTTTGAACGCTGAGTATAGCTGGTATAAAGAGGTACATGATCGCGAACAATTCGTACAATATCGTGAACAAATTTATCTGTTGGAAATACAGCTTTGAAATCATTAAGTCGATCGATACCGAGAAAACGAATAACAAGAAAATTAGTACGGATATCCATTTAGCTTTTATTTTTCTTGTGAATGACCATAACACCATGCCCAAGAAAATAAAAATTATGTTTATAACTAATAAAATGATCGCTGGTGGTGTAAAGATTGTTCCGCTAACGATGGGAGTAATTACAAATAACATAACCGTAATTATTGAGATTGCAGCAAAGGAAGGCAGAAGTCTCATACCTTCTATTACGCGTTCAAACTTTGTATTTTTGCTCGAAAGTTTGAATGTATAGTGAACTAGCGTGAAAAGTCCTGCCATAACAAGAACAAATGACTGGATGAAGGAAGGGATGTCTTTAATGTCCAATTGATTTCATCCTTTCAAATGATTTTAATAATTCTACGCGAAAAGCTTGTTGCAGTTTCGTAGATACTAAAAATCCAAAAACAAACTCAACTCAACAACCGCTGGAGGTGGGGTGAAATGTAATGCCACGAGAGAGAAATCCCAACCGTGACCGGGCCTATCAGATCTGGCTCGAACACAACGGAAATATGAAGGTTGACATCCTTTCAGAAAAGCGGCCACTCTATTTAACAAAAAAGCCCGCAGACCCTGTTCCATTTCGGAACTTTGTCTGCAGGCTGGAACGGTTTGATCCGTTCCTTACAAAGAGAGTCAATCGTTGTATAAAATTACTTTTATCGCTTTTGCCTTGGCCGCACTTTTGAGTCTATAAACTATTTTGTGTAAACTCCTAACCTTCAAAATAGGGTACAATGAATTCAAAGAAAGGTTGGGAGAGCCCATGAGCCTGATGTCCAAAGAGCAACTCAAGCAGTGGATCAAGGAAAAGAACATGCAATCGGTGGAAGACGTCCAGTCGGCCTTGAAGGAGTTGTTTGCCGAGACCCTTCAGGAGATGCTGGAGGCGGAACTGGAGACGTCTCTTGGCTACGCCAAGCACGACACGAAAAACAAGAAAACCACCAACAGCCGGAACGGCTACAGCAAGAAAAAGGT
>NZ_VKJN01000034.1:0-10811 GCF_007197875.1 Brevibacillus sp. LEMMJ03
GCTTCCCTGCTGGGCGAGCATGGAGCGGAAGCCGGAAACGTGCTTCTCCCCCCAGCAGTCACTTTGTCTACACACTCACAGCGGCGCCATGGTTGGCGCCGCTTTTAGCTTAGGGTTGATACGACTGCTCCAGCGACCGGCGCTCCACCTTCACCCCGCAGCCCAGCCACTCCTCCGCGATGGAGCGGAAATTGTCGGCGTCGCCGCTGGTGAAGAACAGATGGCCGGGAGCCGAAGCCGCTTCGCCCGCCCTCGCAATCGAGGCATGCCGGGTCAGCTCCCGCGCGGTTTCCTCCGCCGAGCTGATCAAGGTGACGGATGGCCCCATCACTTCCTGGATGACGGGGGCCAGCAGCGGGTAATGGGTGCAGCCCAAAATCAGCGTGTCCAATTCCTCCCGGATCAAGGGCTCCAGCGTCCGGGCCACCACCCGGCGCGCCTCCGCCGTATGCTGCTGATGGTGTTCCACCAGCGGAACAAACGCCGGACAGGCCAGGCCCGCCACATACGTCTCCGGCCGGAGCCGCAGCAGGGCTTGCTCGTACGCGCGAGTGCGAATCGTCGTCTCCGTCCCGATCACGCCGATCCGGCCGCTCCGCGTGGCCCGCGCCGCCGCCCGCGCTCCCGGCTCGATCACGCCGATGACCGGCAGCGGCAGAAGCTGCTGCGCTTCCTCCAGGACGACCGCCGTTGCGGTGTTGCAGGCCACTACCAGGGCCTTCACGGGATATTGGGTAACAAACTCAATCATTTGAAAACTGTAGGCGCGTATCTCTTCCGGCGACTTGGAGCCGTACGGGCATCGGGCGTTGTCGCCGAAGTACAGAATCCGTTCGTCGGGAAGCTGCCGCATCACTTCTTTCGCTACCGTCAGTCCTCCCACTCCTGAGTCAATAATGGCAATTGCTCGTTGGTCGCTCATAGGTGTGTCTCCCCTGTTGTGATGTCCATCTCCCAGCATACCACTTTTTTGCGTTTGTGGTATAACCATATGCGGTCCGCCTGTGCCACGTACTCCGCATATGCCGCACCATCGCTGGGCGCTTTTCATACGCTGGAATAGAATAGCGAGATAAGGAGGAATCGCGTTGGAAGAACAGATCAAGCACCTCGTCAACTGGAGCCAGTGGGGCAGCCAGTGGATTGAGCATCTGCGCAAGTCCAAGCAGCTCGGCCGGGAGCTGGAGCGCCACCTGCACAAGTTTGACGAAGCGTTTACGCTTATCGGCCGCAAAGCGGCACAGATAAAGAAAGCCCCTCATCACGAGGCCGTTCCCGCGCTGATCGCCAAGGCGGAAGCGGTGCAAAAGCAGTTTCACCAGTTCCTCCGCCTGATCCAGCACAACGAGCAGGAACAGCCGGAGACCTTGAAGGCCGCCTTTTCCTCGTCCCGCCAGCCGGTGCCCGTCGCCCGTCCCGTACCGGTCGGACGCCATACGCTGCCCCCTCTGCCGTACGCCTACGACGCCCTGGAGCCGTACATCGACGAAACGACCATGCGCATCCACCATGACAAACTGCACCGCAGATACGTGGAGGACCTGAACAAGGCTGAGCTGAAGCTGGCGGAGGCGCGGGCGAGAAACGACTTCGCCCTGATCCGCCACTGGGAGCGGGAACTGGCCTTTAACGGCGCCGGCCACTACCTGCACACGATTTTCTGGCAGGTGATGCACCCGGAAGGCGGCGGCGAACCGCACGGCGATCTGGCGGAATACATCCGGCGCTACTTCGGCTCGTTTGACGCCTTCAAAGCCCAGTTCACGCAAGCCGCCGTACAAGTGGAAGGACCGGGCTGGGCGATCCTCGTCTGGTCGCCGCGGGCGCAGCACCTGGAGATCCTCCAGGCGGAAAAGCACCAGAACCTCTCCCAGTGGGACGTCGTGCCCCTGCTGGTGCTGGACGTCTGGGAGCACAGCTACTTCCTGCAATACCAGAACCAGCGGGACAAGTACGTCAGCAACTGGTGGAACGTCGTCAACTGGCCGGCCGTCGAGGAGCGCTTTCAGCAGGCGAGGCGGCTTCGCTGGCAGCCGTTCTGAAACGCAGCCCCTTCCGTCCCCCGTCTGCCGGAAGGGGCGATGCATTTTATCGTCGTGTCGTCGATGGCCGGCGTCCTCCGATAGACCTGCCCCGTACCGGGACGAAACGCTCCTTGCCGCCTGATGACAACAGCCGGCTGCGTGCAGTGCATTGGCAATTTCCTCCTTTTGCGCTACAGTCAAGGTGACGGCGTTCGGAACAAGTTTCCCGGCTCTGCTCGTCGAATGGACAAAGCGAGCCCGCTGCGCACCTTCCGCCAAAGGACGTGAACCGATCATGCCCGCACTTGTCATTTTTCTTGTGATCATGCTGTCGGCGGCTGCTCTGGCGGTCGGCCTGACCGTCCCCGCCGAAGCGCTTCTGGCGATCATCAACCGCAGCTTCCTGGCCGGCCTCTGCCTGCTCGTCCTCGGCGTGTTTGCCCTCGTCGTCCGCTCGGGCTTTTTTACCGTGTTTGGCGCCGGTTTCAAACGGCTGCAAGCACTCTTCTTCCGCCGTCCACGCGTAATGGAGAGCGACTGGTACACCCTTGACGACCCGGTTTTCGCCCGAAAAAAAGAGACGTTCGTCCGAATCGGAACGTCTCTTCTGCTCTGGGGCGGAGCAGCCCTGGTCTTCTTTTCCGTCGCACTGACCGTCTGGTACTACCGCTAGTCCGCAGCGTACCTGTTCAGCTCATGGACATTCCGCAGCGCCTCTGTCACGTTCCCCTGCCTCCCCGCCGCGACCAGCTCCTCGATGCGCGGGGCGCGCGGGTCATGCAGCCAGCAGGCGGCCTGATGTCCCCCTCCGAACGCGGCAAGCGCCGGCATCTGCCGGTCGCAGATTTCCATGGCGAATTCGCAGCGGGCCGCAAACGGGCAGCCTGCGGGCGGATGGAACAGGTCGGGCGGCGTTCCCTCGATCGGCACCAGCCGCTGTTTCGCCCCGTCCAGCCGGGGCAGGGAACGCATCAGTCCCCAGGTATAGGGATGGCGGGGATGGGCAAACACGTCCTGCACGCGGCCGGTCTCCACGACGACGCCGGCGTACATGACCACCATCCGGTGGGCGATTTCCGCCACCACGCCCAGGTCATGGGTGATGATCAGCACGGACAGTTCCTGCTCTGCCTGCAGCCGCTTCAACAGATCGAGAATCTGCGCCTGAATCGTCACGTCCAGCGCGGTGGTCGGCTCGTCGGCGATCACCAGCTTCGGCTGGCAGGCCAGCGCGATGGCGATGACCACCCGCTGCCGCATTCCGCCGCTGAATTGGTGCGGATACTGGTCGACCCGCTTTTCCGGGTCGGGGATGCCCACCATGCGCAGCATCTCGACCGCCCGCTTTTGCGCCTCTTCCCGCGAGAGCTGATGATGGCGGACAAGCCCCTCGACGATCTGCCTTCCCACTTTCATCGTCGGATTGAGCGCCGTCATCGGGTCCTGGAAGACCATGCCGATCTGCGAGCCGCGAATCTCCAGCAGCTCTTTTTTGCTCATCCCGGTGATTTCTTTCCCCTCAAAGACGACGCGGCCCCCGACAATGCGGCCGGGCGGATTGGGGATCAGCCCCATGATCGCCTGGGCCGTGACACTTTTGCCGCAGCCGCTCTCGCCGACGACCGCAACCGTCTCTCCCTTGTCCACGTGGAAGGAGACGCCGCGCACGGCCTGCACGTCCCCGCCGTACGTCTTGAAGTTCACTTTCAGATTGTCGATGGTCAGCAAATGCTGTTCGGCCATTCGTTCCTCCCCCTTTCTCCTACTCGCGCAGACGCGGATCGAGCGCGTCCTGCAGGCCGTCGCCAAACACGTTGAAGGCAAACATCGTGAGCGAAATCATCAGCGCCGGGAAAAAGAGACGCCACCAGTCGCCGGTGAGGATGACCCCCAGCGCGTCGTTGGTCATCGTTCCCCAACTGGCTACCGGCGCCTGCACCCCCAGGCCGAGAAAGCTGAGAAACGACTCGGCAAAGATGGCCGACGGGATGGTAAACGTCAGGTTGACGATGATCACGCCAAACGTGTTGGGGATCAGATGTTTGAACAAAATGCGGGAAAACGAGGCCCCAAGCACCTGGGCGGCGAGGATGTACTCCTGGGTTTTCACCTGCAGGATTTGCCCCCGCACCAGACGAGCCATCCCCACCCAGCCGGTCGCGGACAGCGCAATGATGATCGTCAGCATGCCCGGCTCCATCACGACCATCAGCAGGATGACGACCAAGAGGTACGGCAATCCGTACAGCACTTCGATCAACCGCATGATGACGGTGTCGATCCGCTCGCCCCGCTTGCCCCTGCCGGCCATGTACCCGGCGATGCCGCCCACCGTCACGCCGATGATCAGGTCGATCAGCGCCGCCGCCACTCCGATCGTCAGCGAGATGCGCGCGCCGTACCAGGTGCGGGCAAACATGTCCCGGCCCAAATCGTCCGTCCCGAACCAGTGCTCGGCGGAAACCGGTTTGTTTTTCATCAACAGGCTTTGGTCGGAATAGCTGTACGGGACGAGATGCGGCCCGATGATCGCCATCGCGACCAGCGCGACGATGATCGCGAGGCCCAGCATCGCCAGCTTGTTTTTGATCAGCTTGCGGATCACCTGCCGGCCGTTGCTCAGGCTCGGGCGGGGCGGAACCGCGTCGGCCTGCGCCCGTTTGGCCAGCGGGCGAAACAGCGGATCGAGTCTCTGTTCCATCGCCACGTTCTATCCCTCCTTGCCGGTCAGTTTGATCCGCGGGTCGATCAGGGTGTACGCCACGTCGATCAGAAAAATGGCCACAATCAGAATCGAGCTGTAAAAGAGGGTCGTTCCCAGGATGACCGGATAATCGCGATTGAAGATACCGTCGACAAAGTACTTCCCGATCCCGGGAATGGCAAAGATTTTTTCTACGACAAACGTGCCCGTGATCAGTGAGGCAATCAGCGGTCCCAGGAACGTGACCACCGGCAGGATCGCGTTGCGGATGCCGTGTCTGACCACGATGGCCAGGGTGGGGAGCCCTTTCGCCTCGGCGGTGCGGATGTAGTTTTGGTTCATCACTTCAATCATGCTCGCGCGCATGTAGCGGGTGATGATCGCCAGCGGACCGAACGCCAGAGCCAGCGACGGCAGCACCGTGTGCTTCCAGGTCCCCCAGGTGGCGACGGGAAAGATCGGCCACTTGATCGCCAAAAAATTGATCAGCAGCGGAGCCATGATGAAGCTGGGGATCGCCACGCCGAGGACGGCCAGGGCCATCGCCGCGTAGTCGAGCCAACGGCCGCGGTTGAGTGCGGCGACAATGCCGAAGACAATCCCGAACACCAGCGCGATCGCGACCGCCTGCGCACCCAGCATGGCCGACGCACCAAATCCGTCCGCGATCATGTCGTTGACACCGCGCGTATCCGACTTGATCGAAGGACCCAAATCCAGCGTGATCAGATTTTTCAGATAAAGGAGATATTGAATCGGCAGCGGTTCGTCCAGGTGGTATTTGGCCCGCAGATTGGCGAGGATCTGCTCCGGCAGTTGATCCGACTCGGACGCGAACGGATCGCCGGGAATCGCATGCATCAGCGAAAAGGTGAGCGTCACGATGATCCACAGCGTCAAGAGCATCATCAGGACGCGCTTTGCCAGGTAACGGGACATGGCTGCTCCTCCTTCCAATTATTTGGCCAATTCGTACATCGCCTGGGCGTAGATTGCCATCGCCCGAAGCAGATCGTCGATCTCTGCGTATTCGTCCGCGAGATGGGCGGTCGACTCTTTTCCGGGGAACACGGGGCCGAATGCCACCCCCGCTTTCAGCGTCTTGGCGTACGTGGCGCCGCCGGAAGCGAGCAGGCGGGCAGGCTCTCCGGTATGCTGCTCGTACACGCGGGAGAGCGTCCGGATGACGGGGTGGTCGGCAGGCACGTAGTGGGACTTGGAGGTGCGCAGGTCTGACACCGTCCAGCCCAATTCCTCGACGCGTGCCTTCAGCCGCTCCACGTACGGCTCTGGCTGCAGGGTGGCGGGATAGCGGATGTTCAGCCGGACCGACCCGCCCGTGCTGCCGTCATAGCGCAGGATGCCCGCGTTGACGGTCAGCGCTCCGCTCACGTCATCCCGACACGCGACGTTCAGCCGCTCGCCGTAGTGGTCTTCGTGCAGAACCTCGGCGAGGAAGCGGAGAAACTCGCGATCGGAACCGGCAAACGGGGTGTCGTGCAGAAAACGGGCCAGCAGCGTGCCGGCGTTGACGCCGTTGAACGGCTCCATGCCGTGGGCCGGTTTGCCGTCGAGTTGAAACGACAACACGCCAGGCGCTCTCTGCTCCAGCCGTCCCGTCACACGGCTGGCGTGGAGAAACGCGTCCCAGCGCTTGGTCACTGCCGCCACCGCAGTTTCCGCCTCCGCTCCCGCCGGAACCGCCACCGAAGCGGCTGCTTTGTCCGGCACGCTGTTGCCCTGATCGCCGGAGACGAACGACAGCAGCCGCCAACCGGCATCCGCCGCTGTTTCGGGCTGTGCGGCCAGCGTCAGCGTCGGGTTGATCTGCCCCTTTTCGGCGTGGATCATCGGAAACGACGCGTCCGGCGAAAAGCCGATCTCCGGCAGTGTTTCCCGCTCGGCGTAGTGCTTCATGCACAGCCACCCGCTCTCCTCGTCCGTGCCGATGATCAGCCGGACGCGTTTCGCAAGCGGCAGGCCCGACTGCTTGAGCAGCCGCAGCGCGAAGTAGGCGGCCAGCGCCGGTCCCTTGTCGTCGATGGCGCCGCGGGCGTAGATTTTGCCGTCGCGGATGTGCGGCTCAAACGGCGGCGTCGTCCATCCATCGCCGGCAGTGACCACGTCGACGTGGACGAGCACTCCCACTTCCTCATCGCTCTCGCCGTATTCCACGTAACCGGCATAGCCGTCCAGGTTTTTCACCGCAAAGCCGTCGGAGCGGCCCAAGGCCAGCATGAAGTCGAGCGCCCGGGCCACTCCGTCGCCGAACGGTTTGCCCGGACCGGCGGTCGACATGTCCTCGATGCTGTTGATCGCCAGAAACGGCCGCAGCGTTTCCAGATACGCGTCCCGCTGTGCCACGGCCTGCCGCTTCCAGTAATCGGCGTGATCGCTCATCGTTTTCCCACCTCCGTTCATCTCCGGCCGCATCCCGCAGCAGGCGAGAAACGCCGCCCCTTTGTCAGACAGTTGGGCCAACCCGCTCCATGATGCAAGGGGAAGACAAGGGCGCGCCGATTCAGCCCCGGTCTTCGCCGCCGCGTCATTGCTTCGCGATCTCCGCCCACTTGTAGTCGATCGTCCCGACGGCATGGCGCACGATTCCCTTCACGTTCGGCTGCTCCATGTAGGCTACCGTTCGGAAATAGATCGGAACGATCGGCATGTCCTCCATGAAGAGCTTCTCCGCTTCGTGCATCAGCCTGAAGCGCTCGGTTTCGTCAGCCGTGCTGCGGATCTTCTGCACGAGCGCGTCGTACGCCTTGTTGCTGTAGTTCACGCGGTTGCCCGGATGGTCCGTGGTGTAGAGTTCCAGGAAATTGTACGGATCCGCATAGTCAGCCGGAATGGTGGAACGGGAGAACTGGAGCTTGCGGGCGCGCTGCTCCTCCAGAAACACGTTCCATTCCTTGTTTGCCAGCTTCACGTCAACGCCGAGGTTTTTCCTGTACATCTCCTGCAGCACCTGGGCAATCGCCTTGTGCGCGTCACTGGTGTTGTAGGTCAAGGTGACGGGCGGCAGGGTGGTCCAGCCTTCCTCTTCCATGCCTTTTTTCAGCAGCACTTTTGCCTGTTCGACGTCATTGTCCTGGAAATAATCGCCGCCCACTTCGCGGAAGTCCCGTCCGTCCGGTTCCAGCAAGCCGATCGGCACGTGGGCCAACGCCGGACGTTCCCCGCCTTGGGTGACGTTGTCGATGATGGCCTTCCGGTCGATCGCCAGGGCAAACGCCTTGCGGATGTTCGCGTTCGTAAACGGCGGCATGGCCGTGTTCATCCGGTAGTAGTACACGGACGCTTCCGGCATCACGCTGGCTTCCCCCGAATCGATCAACTGCTTTTTCAGGTCGTTGGGAACGGATTGGACCGCGTCGAGCTGTCCGGTCTTGTACAATTGGTACTGGGTGTTTTCGTCGTTTACCATCACCCAGTCGATGCCGGCGATCTTGACGGAATCCTTGTCCCAGTAGCCTTCGTTCTTTTCCACCTTCACCGTCTGGTCGTGCACCCATTCCGTCATCTTGAACGGTCCGTTGGTAATGAGCGTGGAGGCTTCCGCCGCAAAGCTCGGGTTGCGTTCCGCCGTCTTTTTGTGAACCGGGAAGAACGTCGGCTGCGTGACGATGTTGAGGAAAAAGCCGGTGGGCGCTTTCAGATTGACTTCCAACGTCTTGTCGTCGAGCGCTTTTACCTTGACGTCGTCGATGCTGCCTTCCCCCTTGTTGAACGCCTCCGCCCCGTCGATAAAGTAGGCCAGGAAGGCGGACGGGAAGGCGTTCTTCGGATCGACGATGCGTTTCCACGCGTATTCAAAGTCGTGCGCCGTTACCGGGTCGCCGTTGGACCACTTGCTGTCGCGCAGCGTAAACGTGTACGTTTTGCCGTCGTCGCTGACCGTCCACGTCTCCGCCATGGCCGGCTGCGGCTTGTGATCCTTGTCCAGCCGGACGAGCCCTTCCATGATCGCATTCAGCACTTCATTGGAGACGCTGTCGTAGCCTTTCGGCGGATCGAGCGACGGCGGCTCCGTTCTCAGATTGAGGCGGAGCTTGGCCGTTGTGTCTGCTTCTCCGCCCGGTTGTGCTGTCTGCCCGCTGTCCGGCTGGCTCGGCGCGGCCGATTGGCTGCAGCCGGACACCATCAGCGCGAGCAGCAGAGCGGACGTGCTCAACACTTTCCATCCTCTGCGCAGATGCATGGCTGACATCCCCCTTTTTCGGTAGGTTGTATGCGTCGAACGGCAGGCGCGGTTGGGCGGCCGTCCGTTTTACGCGCGCAAGGCGGCGCTGTCCCGGTTGAGCGCAAATCTGGTTTCGATGCGCCCGACAGCGGTTCCGCTCATGTTGGTCACGACCGGCTCCGTGTACGCCGCCAGTTCCTCCAGCGGGCCGTCCGTCCCGATGCCCACCTGCCGCAGCACTTCGTTGACGACGGCGTAGAGGGCGCGGGCTCCTCCGTCTTCGATCTTGACCGCAACGCCCAGCCCGGTCTGCCGGTCGCCCAGACAGTAGACCGCTTCCGCCCCCGCCTTGCCGATGACGCGGCCGCGGAACGCGCGCATCAAATCGGTGCAGTAGCGGTTGCTGCCGCCAACCATCTCCGGGTGGGCGGTCATCGCTTCGGTGATGCGGCGGACCGCCTGCCGCCGCAGCGGGTTGGCAATCGCGTCCGGTTTGGCCAGTTTCGCGTACGCCCAGGCGCAATGGGCCAGCGGCAGACGGTGGACCGGCACGCCGCAGCCGTCCGTGGCCAGCGTAATCTTCTCTCGCGGATAGCTGGTCAGGTCGCTGACCGCATCGAGAATGCGCTGCTGGACCGGATGTTCCGGTTGATGGTACGCGGCCAGGTCTTCGCCCATATGGACGGCGGTGGCGATCATCCCGGCGTGCTTGCCCGAGCAGTTGCTGTAAACCGGCGTCAGCGGCCTCCCCTCCCGAAGCAACTGCTTGTAGCTCTCCTCGTCCCGCGGCACGTGGGCTCCGCATTGGAGTGCCGCTTCCGTTTGTCCGCAGCGGGCCAGCATTCCCAACGCCCTTTCGCGGTGGCGGGGCTCCCCGCTGTGCGAGGCGCAGCACAGCGACAAATCAGCCGGTTCCAGTCCGAAATGGTCCGCCGCTCCCGTCTCCACCACCGGGATCGCCTGTATCGGCTTCATGCTGGAACGAGCGAACGTGAGGCGGTGAGGATCGCCGTACCAGTACAGCAGGGTTCCGTTTGCGTCGACGACAGCTACATGGCCGAGGTGGGAGCTTTCCACCGCTTCCCCTCGGAATACGTTGGCAACCACGTTCATGGCTTGTCTCCTTTTGTGCGGAAGTGAACGAATGGGATTCTCCTTCTCCGGGAAAAGCAGCTGAGCGACGATTCGTCGGAATGACTAGAAAATACCGAAAATTCCTGATAGGTTTCCGATGTGTTCCCGAACGAATGGGAATACCATTCTTTTACAGGATAACCGATTATTCTGAAAGAGTCGACCGAAAATGTGAACAGGTCTTGTCGGGTGCCGATCAAACCGGCCCCTTACGGCGCGCACCCCATTGCTGCCTGAAAACAGCCGAAAGAAACAAAAAAACAGCCTTTCGCAAGACTGTTTCCCGTCACATGCCGATGCGCTGTTCAATTTTATGCGTATGCCGCTTGATGCCCTCCACTTCTTTAAACAGCAGGTTCACATCAGCTTGGACGTCCATATGGTTCTTCCGCAAGTCTGTTCGTATGGAGGTGAAATTTTCCGTCAGCAAGATGGCGTAGTGCTTGATTGACTCTTTTAGTTCCTCCTGGCCTTTTTTTAGCTGCTCCTGCCCCTTTTCAAGCTGCTTCAGGCGTACGGTCATCTGTTCCTGGCCCTTTTCGACCCGCTCCAGGCGTTCGGCCATTTGCTTCTGACCGTTTTCAACTCCCTCCAGTCGTTCGGCCATTTGCTTCTGGCCATTTTCAAGCTGCTCCAGGCGCACGGTCATCTGTTCCTGGCCCTTTTCGACCCGCTCCAGGCGTTCGGCCATTTGCTTCTGACCGTTTTCAACTCCCTCCAGTCGTTCGGCCATTTGCTTCTGGCCATTTTCAAGCTGCTCCAGGCG
>NZ_VKJN01000035.1:0-9809 GCF_007197875.1 Brevibacillus sp. LEMMJ03
GCCCAGTTCAATACCGAGCTGAGGCTGCGTAAAGCAAGGGCTTGTTTTGAACTGTCCACTTGACGGGGATAAGACCAGTTTGTAGAGGAGGGCTTATATTTTGGTGTCAAACGCGGTTTTCGTTGCCGTTTCTTTTCGAAGGGTTGCTCAATATGTGAAAAGACTTTTATTGTTTTTTCAATTTTAATTCAGAAACATGAATATTCATAATTCCCTTTCTTCAAGGAAACAGGGTGACGAAGGACGAGTGAAACATAAAAGTTGCAATCACTTCATTTTGCCGGCGCATCAGATACATGAACAGCGTAATGGCTCTAGGCATAGAGAGAATATTACGCACTCGCGGTGCAAGAATAGCACCACTTATCCCCATACTATTTAACAGTGGAATCTACTTGATGGTCATCTCCCAAGTGGTAGGTAATGACCGTGTATAATGCGCACATGGGCAGCTTGTACGAACTCCCCATCAAGTAACAACACGTTGCGAAGCCTCATAACACTTATCTTTACATGATTGAAAACACTAACTTTCTGCCCTCCTTCTTTACTTGAACTCTTTCTGAGTACTTCCGTGCCTTCTGGATAATGATGTACGGATATGCCCATTCGACTCCCTGACGTTTTTGCAGTTCCCCGTACAGTTCTGTCAGTGTCAGCGGTGCTTTCGCCTCCTCCAAAATGGCTTCCACTTCCGCCAAAGCAAATGACGATTTAGGCAGCCCTTTGCTGACGCAAAAAGCAATTTTGCCATTTATTCATTCTAAAAGAATAATGGATCATATGAAAAAACTAAGAACTGCCCTTAAGATAAGGCGGGATTTAGTTCTTGAGATTCTGACAAAGCATTCCCCTACTGGAGTATCCTGGTTAATGCCGGATACTTATGCTTCTCCGTAAATTCCAGGATTGCATTTAAACACCCGCTGCTTCTTCCTTTCTTGCAGATGCAGAATACACAAGCAAAGCAGCGGTAGACCCTAGTACAAGAAGAACTTTACACATAAATTTTCACTTGACTGAATAGTTATATTTTACTAAATTTAGATAAAAACATTATAATATTTTTTTTGGATTGGATGCTGCGTGATTTCATCTACATATGACAGTCTGGGAAAAGGATCACATTTTGCAAGTAAGAAAAGAGAGATTTATAGTAGGTTATTATCATTTTATAGATTACTTTAGGGGGAAAAAATGAAAAAATTAATAGTTTCCTTTCTTGTCACTATAATGGCAGTCATGAGTTTTACCATTTTTAGAGTTCAAGCGCTTGAACCTGACACAACGAATCAATTGTATCCCTTGAGAAAACCTAGTGGTTCTTCCTATTGGGATACGAGTAACCCTTCGGAATGGGCTTTAAGTGATGCCACGGGTAAAATTCACGCCAAGTTTACTCTACCTGCTCATACAAGTCTTATGGAATTTAAAGATGGTATCGGCATTGTTCGAAATTCGAAAGCTTATAAATGGGGGTTAATTTATGATAAAGGAAAGATTATCGTAAACTATAAATATGATTATATCTCATCATTTTTTGAGGGATTCGCTTGTTTTAGACAGGGTGGCAAATATGGATTTATTGATAAAAAAGGAAATGAAGTCATCAAAGCACAATTTGATTCGTGTGGCGGTTTTAAATTTGGACGAGCTGTAGCATCAATCAACAAAAAGTATGGAATGATTGATCGAACTGGTAAGTGGATTATTAAACCAGAATTTGATGGTATTAGTTATTTTCCATGGACACAGCAATACTCTAATGATCCTATCCTGATAAAACAAGGCGATTACTATGGATATATTGATAGTAAAGGAAACATTGTCATCCCTCCAAAATTTGTAAGAGCCCAAGAATTTTCTGAAGGTTTGGCTGCTGTTCAAGAACAGGGAAAACAATTAGGATATATTAATTGGAATGGATATTATGTAATCTTACCTCAATTTTATTACGCCACTCCTTTTTATAATGGTATTGCTTATGTTAGTGCCTGGAAAGCCGATGGTAAAACTTTAGGCGGCGCACTTATTAATAAAAAAGGTGAGTGGATCGTTCCGCCAGGAGATTTTGCGCCATTTGCAGGCGACGCTAAAGGATCTGAAGGAATTCTTAGTTTCTCTACCTATGCACCCGATGGTTTAGCCTACGTAGGTGCAGTTAATACCAAAGGTGAGATTATAATACCGGCAAAGTTTGAGAGTATAGGACTTTTTTATAACGGTATAGCAATGGTACGATTACATGGAGGGCAGGAAGGCTTCATTAATACGAAAGGAGAATATGTAGTCGAACCTACTTATTTTGGATCGTTTAAAAGTGAGTATGGTGCATTAACATTTAGAAATGGTTTGTACGCTATAAACGGGGGATTAGACGGATATCTAGATTATAAAGGTAAACTCGTTATCCCTCCCTATCGATAGTTGAATCGAGTAGGAGGGGGCGGCTAGCCCCCGTCTCCTCACACCACCGTACGTACCGTTCGGTATACGGCGGTTCATGTTGTGGAATGAAACATGTCAAGTCTTTCGACTAAGCTTTTGAGTCCTTGTTCCCGCCAGTAGACGAGACCGAGGGCTTTATTTAATTGCGGTGTGTGGGAGAGTCTCCAGTAACCTTTTCGCGAACTACTTATAAGAATGGCTTGCTCCTCTGGGATTCCGAGGGCCATCAGATTCTTTCTTCTTGTCTTCGGTTTCTTCCAATGTTTTAGAAGGCACATTCTTAGCCTTCGCCGCACCCATTCATCTAGGGATTGGAACACGCTTCGCGTATCCGCTAGGCGAAAATAACTACTCCACCCAAGAAGGTATTCATTGAGTTTCTGGATCCGTTGTTCCATGGATTGACTTTTCCTTCGACTTGTCAACTCTCGTATTTTCGTCTTGAACCGTTTTACCGTTTTCGATGCGAGACGTATTTTGGATTCTTTATGCCACGTGAAGGAAAAGCCGAGAAATTTCCGATTCCATGGTCGATCCACCGCGCTTTTCTCCATGTTCACTTTGAGCCCAACTTGGATTGTATTCAACTATCCGTATTGGTTCCGCCATGAGCCCTCCAAAGGTCAATGTTCCTATACTCTACTGCCCGTTAACTGAGTAAGGGGCCTCACTGCTCTCTGTCGCATAAACTACCTAGTTCAATAGCATTCGGTGGTAGATTCATGATTTTCTCCGGACTCGGTGGGCGTGATTTTTCGGATTCACCGGCCTAAATATTTCCGGAACAGGTGGCGGTATTGACTGGAATATGCACAATGTCGTCTTTCCCGCATTTCATCATCTGAGCATCCCATCTCTACTGAGCAAGGCAGACCAAACTGGCCGTCCTGGGATCATAGGCCACATTGGTAATTGAGCCATCCCGAATACGGCGCACCGCTTCGTCAATCACGTGCAGTGGCACGAGGAACCATTCCTTTGGCCGTACAGGGTGGCCAAAGCGGTCATGGATGGTGAGGTCGAGCTGGGCCGGTGCAAAGATGCGGTGTAATATACCTTCCAGTTTCGTTCGGTTGATACCGGCCAGTTTGTAGGTGGCGACGACCTCGACATCCGCCAGCAGGTAGGTGGCATCGTGCGCCGCATTAGCGATGCGTGTTTCAACTTTACCGCCCGTTACGCCAATCTTATGAATGAGTTCGCGGTGCTCCGCAATGAAGGGGTGATTGGACAGGCTGCGCAGGACATAGATAGTACCACTTTCGATATCGCCTTCGTCCCAGATTGAGCTGAACAACGGCCCGGAAACCGGCTCAGTCACGCGGCGCCCAGCCTCGTCTTTGTACAGCGCACGCTGCAAAGACCTGAGCAGGAGATTACTTTCGGTACCGTTAGAGTATATGACTCTAAGCCGAGCATCAGGATGACCATTCGGTGCTCGAAATTCATCCCCCTTCTCAGCCACGTAGACAAGTTGGCCGCCCAAAATAAAGAAGTTACCCGTATTGACACTCGCATCCTTACCAAATGGCCGCGTTTGTCGAACACCAGATTTGATTTCGCGCTCAACCTGCTCAAACAGCGGCCGGAAGTGTTCGAAGTCCTCACACTTCTCGCGTTTGGCGATCTCCTCGGCCGCCCGTATTTCGGCTCGCGAGCGCACATGGCGTAGTTCTGTAATGCTGGAAGGGCCATCCGCGCCTTCAAGTGCAGCGAGCAATTCATCGTCATCCATCGATTCCACCGGGTTGACCGACGCATTCTCAGCCCCACTCAGTAGCCCTTGGTAATCGAGTGGCACAAGAAGATCCCTGCATTCCTCTAACGCACGTAGGCGATCGAGTCGCACGGCATAGAGCCGCTCGAAGATATCGTTGTCTTCCCCATGCTGTGGAGCACGGCCATACCGATCGACAAATCGCTGGATTTCCTCAAACCCCGCGATGATGCGTTCCTCACGTGGCGAGTGAGAGCTTGTCTTCGCTATCTCCGTGTCCACACCAAGCGCATCTAGTAGTTCGTCATCAGAAAGCCTAGACATTTATCTCCCTCCACTACCTTCTGCGGCCTTTTGCTGGGCACGATAGCGCTGCAACGCTGCGACACCTTCGGCCATGCGCTTCTCCCATGGGTCTTGCGCATTTATGTCCGGTAGTCGCCCGTGCTCCTTCTTGAATTGCAAAGCCCGTTCAGCCAACGTTCTGGCATCTTCGTAGGGGATACTGACACGCTTCGCCGCAATCGCGGCCGCAACCTGTTTCAGACTGTCCTCACTCATCGTCTTGGCGAGGATGGCGTAAGCTTCGCCGAAAGGATTGATGCTGTCGATGAGGTCGATATCCAATTCCCGCACGTCCATCGCGAACTTACGCACGTTGTCGATGAAGGCAGTATTGGCTAACGGCTCGTTGCTCCCCCCGGAGTTGCCGCCGATCCCAATTTTCTTGGCCTGTTGCGTCAGGTTAAGCGCAGCGATGGCGTGCTGGCGGACCGCTTCCAGATCCTCTTCCTCGAGGTTGGGGTACTTTTCCCTAATGATCTTGCCCATCCGAAGCTGAGTCAGCTCCTCCGGCACCAGTTCTTGATCAAACAAGCCACGCTCCAAGCTGGTCTTGTCCTGAACGAAAGTCGCGATCACTTCGTTCAGATCCTCTCGACAAATGCGCACGGCTTCCTCGCTCTTGGGCTCGGAGAGACCCATGATCTCGATCTGCAACTGTCCCGTTTCGTGGTTGAAGCCGACGTTGCACTTTTCTGGGTCATAACCGCCGTCTCCATAGTCGAACCCTTGTACCGGACCGCTCGCTGGATTCTTGGGCTTGAACTCAAAACGAGGCGTAAGGACCTGCTCCATCAGAAGGCTGGCAGCAATGGCTTTCAAGGTGTCGTTCACGGCCTCGGTAACCGCCTGCTCGGAGGCGTCAGGCTCGGCGATCAGGTTGGTGAAACGGGCGCGAGTTTTGCCTGGCGCGTCGCGGGTCGTACGGCCGATAATTTGCACGATTTCGGTGAGACTAGACCGATAACCAACCGTCAGTGCGTGCTCACACCAGATCCAGTCGAAGCCTTCCTTCGCCATGCCGAGGGCGATGATGATGTCTACATGGTCGCGGTTGTTTTTTTGCGCCGGATCTTTCAGTGCCGCCACCACTCGGTCGCGCTTCGTCGGATCATCGTCCACGAGGTCGGCGATCCGGAGGATTCGGCCACCTGGCGTCTTGACAAGCTGGAAGCCGGTCGCAGGATCAGTCCCTTGCCATTCACCCAGCTCTTCGATGATGTGCTCGACCTCCCTGATCTTGTCCTTCGTGCTCTCACGCGAATTGACGTTCGGGATGTGGATGATGGTCTTCTCGGCCGGGTCAAGCACCTTGAGGATGTCATCGGTGTATGAACCGGAATAGAAGAAATAGCCAATGTCGAGCTGCTTCAGGTACTCGTATCCGTTGAGCTGCTCGTAATAGGTGTAGGTAACGGTATTGAACTTCGCCTCATCCTGAGGGGCTAGCACGGCTTCGGCGTCGCCGCGGAAGTACGAGCCGGTCATCGCCACGATATGCACACGATCGCGGGCAATGAACTGCCCGAGATACAAGCCGAGCTTGTTATCGGGGTTGGCCGAGACGTGGTGAAACTCATCCACCGCGATGAGCCGATCGTCAAACGCCTCTACTCCGAACTGATCGACGGCAAAGCGGAAGGTAGCGTGGGTACAGACCAGCACCTTATCATCACTTTCAAGGAACGCCCCCACCGACTTGACTTTGCCACCGTTGTCCGCGCCAGGCGCGTTACATAGGTTCCATTTCGGCTCCACGTGCCAGTCAGCCCAAAAGCCGAACTGACTCAGCGGCTCGTCGTTGAAGCTCGCACCGATGGATTTTTCGGGTACCACAATAATCGCCTGCTTGAGCCCCTGGTTGTGGAGCTTGTCAAGAGCGATGAACATCAGCGCTCGGCTCTTGCCGGAGGCTGGCGGCGACTTGATAAGCAGGTACTGCTCGCCGCGCCGCTCATAGGCGCGTTCCTGCATCGGTCGCATGCCCAGCGCATTGACCTTGGCCGCACTTCCGTTGCGGGCGTAGGACACCGAAATGGAGGGGATTGATTTATTTCCGTTGGTCATGCGTCTGCCCTCCTCTTGCCCTTCTTGGTCGGTTTCGTTGAAGCCGTCATTTTGGTGTAAAGCTCGAACAGCTTTTCCAGCCGCTCGGTGTCGTTGCGAAAACGACGTCCTATGTAGATGCGCTCCACCACTTCGTCGTTACGCTCATGCGCCTCGCGTAGATTAGCAGGCATCTTCTCAGGATCATAGAGTTCGGCGATCGTCGCCGGGAAATGCGCCTCGCGGGCCAGCAGGATGTCCTCGGCACAACGTGTAAGGTCGGCCTTGTTCTTCTCGGTCAGCGTGGGGACGGGGAAGGTATTCCATCCGAGTGTGTTCGAATAGCGGAAATCGGTTTTCAGTTTACCGCAGACGGTTGCTATCCAAACAAGGTGCAGGCGCGACGCTATCAAGGCCATATTCCATAGAGGGGCGTCGATTATCATGAACGCGAGGTTGGATACAACCGTTCCGGCAGGTAGAAGTCCAACCGGGAACCATTCGCGGCGTTCTGAACTGACCGACGGGATGATGATTACGTGTTGACTCGGAATTTCGCCCCTGTGCTGAAACCGATGCGGCACTTTTGAAAGCTGTTCCCTCGTTTCCTTCTTCTTGCTTTTCACCCTAAGCGCAGCGACGCGGTTAAGCCGTTCGGAGATAGGGATGATCTCGCGCGCTAGTGGGACATCATGATCCGATATTACAAGGCATGATCGCGTCAATCCTTGCAAATAATCTTGCGATCCAAAGAATGGATGAATAAATCGTGCTGCGTTCGGGTACTCCATCACTAGTGAACGAACTTCCTCTGGGTCGAGTATCAGGTTTCCACCGTCATTAGGGACACTCCCGGTCTGCATTGGCGAAAGTAATTGCGAAAGAGGCGTAGGACGGCTTTCGATGAACAAGTCTGCGCCATCGATCAGATATGCATTGATATTAGATACTGAATGAGAAAAATCCCCGTCAAAGATTCTTTTCTTAATCTGTTTGCCTTTCGAGGCGATCCCGACAATCACACAAGTGACACCAGCGTTTCGCGCCGCATTGTTTGACCATTTGAATGAATGGTGTGCAAATACGATCTCAATATCCTCACCCAAAACATGAGGCCAAAGCTGGGGTAATTGCCGACCTTGGCACACAGAGTTGGTCGCTACGAATGCTGCTACCGCACCGGTCTTTCGGCAATATTCGGCTGCCAGGACAAACCAGCAACCAACATAGTCAACATATCCAAACTTGTCAGTGCGACCACCGAAGATGAACCTCATATCGTCAAGGTGCTGGCCTTCCTTCTTGCCTTTTCCAGAGTACGGTGGATTGCCGCAGATGTACGTTTCTCCACCTTCATTCTCAAAGTCAATCTGCGCCTGATCGAACGGCGTGTGAAACGGGTCGTCAGCGTGGAGCTTCACACCTGTTCCAGTTGGTGGGCAGATACTAAGCCAGTCCAGTCGCAGGGCATTGCCACAGATAATCCAGTTGTCCGCTGTGAGCGGCAAAAATTCGGATAGAGCTAGGCTCATTCCACGATAAAGAACGTCACACTGGAACTCCGCAATGATGAGGGCCAGGCGTGCAATTTCGGCCGAAAAGTCGCGTATCTCGATGCCGCGGAAGTTGGTCAATGGAATGTCACTCTTACGCTCACGTTCACCACGTCGTCGGTTTATCTCGGCCTCAATCGCGCGCATCTCTTTGTAAGCGATGACCAGGAAGTTGCCTGAGCCGCAGGCAGGATCAAAAACCCGGATCCTAGATAGGCGCTTGCGCAGGTTAAGCAACTTGCGAGGGTTGTCACCCGCAGCTTCAAGCTGCGCACGCAAATCATCCAAGAAGAGTGGGTTGAGCACCTTCAGGATGTTTGGCACACTCGTGTAGTGCATGCCGAGCTGACCGCGCTCCTCATCGTCCGCAACGGCTTGGATCATCGAGCCAAAGATGTCCGGGTTGATCTTCGTCCAGTCCAGGGCGCCAATGTGCAACAGGTAGGAGAGCGCGATCTTGCTGAACCTTGGTACATCTACACTACCCGAGAAGAGTCCGCCGTTCACGTAAGGGAACGCGTCGGCCCAGCGTGGCAATTTTGCTTTCTCGCGGTCAGGAACCTTCGTATTCATGGCGCGGAAGATTTCGCTAATCACTTCATGCGTGTTCGAGGCATCGCGTGCGCTCATCTTCTGGACGGTGTCGGTGAACAGACCCGTCCCGCTGAAGATGCCGGTTTTCTCGGCAAAGAAGCAGAAGATCAGCCGCGCTATGAAGTGGTTCATCTCGTGGCGCCGTTCGGCCGTTCCCCATTGCGGGTTGTCTTTCAACAGCTCGACATAGAGCTTGTTCAACCGGCCCGTCGCCCGGATGTCGAAAGAACTTTCTCGGACCTGCTTGACGGTCGTGATCCCGGCAAGCGGCAGGAAAAAGCCAAAGTGATCTGGGAAATCCTGATAGGCGCAGACAACCGTTTCGCCGGTCTCCAGATCCTCGGCCTCGAAGTCTTCCCCGTCAGTGGCGAGGATGTAGCGCGCCTTCGCCCTAGACGTTGCCGGGCTTGATTTCAATGCGGCAAGAGACTTGGTAACTTCGCCAGGTTGGGCGACTACGATATGGATGTTATTCGTCTGTAGGACTCCGCCCAGGTCAGACTTATTCGTTTCGCCCGAGCGCAGGCGCTTGATAGTCGTCTCTTTGTTCCCGAACGCCCGCAAGAAGGCAAACGGGAACTCCTCCTTGTCAAAAGGCTGGGCCACCAAATCGGACACTGCTGCTTCGATTTCTACTGGGTTCATTTCGCCATCAAGTCCCCTCCCGGTTAGGTTCTGTTGCCGACATATGAAGCCCTAGTGCACTCTCTGTGGCAACAGTAAACGCCGTTCCAACCATACCCGACTATCAATGCGATCGATAGTCGAGTTTATATTTTACCGCTGCCTTGGAATGCAGACTCTTAACGACAGTATGTCATTTCTACTTTGAATATAGTAACACCTAAATTTGAAGTCTATCAAGGTGGACTGACTCATCCATCTATTCTTCGTAAGGGTCTGGGCTACCAAGTTACGCCCAGCGGAGTCGGAGTGGAAATATATACGGTCCTTACATCGATTTTTGTTCCGCAGGGCGTGTCTCTTCGGGAGGTCTTGCGAGGGTCTGTCAATAATTTTGTGTAAACTCCAATAGCCGTTAGGCTCAGCGGAGATATGGTTGAACTCGCTCCGGAAACTGAACGGACAGTTGCAACAGAATTTGGCCC
>NZ_VKJN01000036.1:0-9757 GCF_007197875.1 Brevibacillus sp. LEMMJ03
GGCTCTCCCAACCTTTCTTTGAATTCATTGTACCCTATTTTGAAGGTTAGGAGTTTACACAAAATAGTTTATAGACTATATTGGGGGGATGTTCTTAATACAAACTTCTAACTGGAAAATTTCTATCCATTTGATTATTAATAAAAGAAGGCTCCTCAACATGAAGAGCCGATAACGCTAGGAGCTATAAGATTTTTTCCATCGCCATCACGTCAACGAATTGGCCGTCAAGAATGCCCTGCTTTTCAAACACGCCGACTTCCCGGAAGCCCCTTTTTCGATACAGTCCCTGCCCGAGGTTATTAAAGGGGAATGTAAAAAGAACGATTTTATAGAAACCGTTGTTTTTCGCCTCTGTTTCTAATGCTTCGAGTAAATGGTTACCCACCCCACGGCCTCGTACACTGCGATCTACATAGACGGAAAGGTCAGCTACGCCGTTATAGGCACAACGATGAGAATAACGGTTTAAGGAGGCCCATCCCACAACTGATCCCTCGACTTCAGCAACAAGGACGGTATATCGTCCTTGATGTTCTTGAAACCAGTTGTCCATATAAGCTAAGTCCTTTGTATCTAACTCCAACGTGGCAATCCGGTCCTCAATTCCCTGGTTATAGATGTAAAGGATGGACTCCAGATCGTAATGCTGAGCTTTCCGAATCGTTACCTGTTGCATGGCCTTTCCCCCAGTATCCTGTTTCGTTATTTTTGATCACCGTAGTTCTCTTTTTCATTCTTCATTTCTTCGATTTTTACATTACAGCAAGAATCTTTTTCGCTTTTCACTTCTTCAATCTTCACATCGCAGCAAGATCCTTGCTTTCCAAAGATTTTTTTCAACAAACCCATAGATATCACCTCCTTTAAATGAAGTAGAACAGGAATCCGGATAGGGTAGCCATCATCATAACAGAAGCCACGAAAGCAACAACCAATCGCTTCTGAAAGATGGTGTTCAGTAGTGTTACTTCAGGCAAACTGGCTCCCGCAGAACTGATCATCAAGGCCATAACCGGTGCAATTGCCATGCCTTTGGCAATCAGGATCTGGGACATGGGAATCATCATCGACAGACGAACGTATAACGGAATTCCAATGGCTGCAGCCACAGGAACCAACCACCACTGGTTCCCGCCAAACATAGAGGAGATCCATTCAGTTGGAACCACGCCATGAATGACCGATCCAATAGCCGCGCCAATGATCAGATAGGGGTAGACTGTTTTCATTAGCCCTACCGTCTCCGACCAAGCTGATTTCCAACTGAATGTGTTCGTTTTTTCTTCAAAACCGGTCATAACCACTCGCTTCACAGCCTTTTCGAATCCAAGCTTTTCAAGGGTAAAACCGATAATGACCGACAATACAGAGGTAATCACGGTATAGGCTACGGCTACTTTGACACCCAGCATGGCGCCCATCAGCGTGATAATGGTCGGGTCAAGGACAGGGGAGGAGAACAAGAACACCATCACGATGCCAAAACGAACTTTCTTGTTCAACAAGTTCACGACAACGGGAATGGTGGAGCAAGAGCAAAACGGTGTGACAAAAGCAAAGAGCAGAGCTGCCAGCGCTCCCAAGACAGTGTTTTTGCCTGATAGGTACTGATTCAATTTGTCATAAGGAATAAATCCTTGAATCAGATTAATCAGGAGCGAAATAACCACAAATAAAAGGGTTAACTCAATGGTAATAGAGAAGAAACTTTGCAACACATCCCAAAACATGAACATCACCCTTGTCTTTTTATTTGTAAAATGCAAGTATTAAGCTAAAAAGAAACTACCCCAAGGGAGTAGTACAACACTTGTCGGTTTTGGCCATCGCCTCATTCAACAGCTTAATGGAACGGATGACAGTCTCTTTTTCAAACTCGTTCATATGCGAAAAGATTTCATCCAAGTAAGCGTTCATCTGCCGGTCGATTGTCGCGGCCACTTCCTTTCCCTCTGGTGTAAGGGAAAGGATATGTACCCGTCTATCTTCCGGATCGGGTGTTTTTTTCACCAGATTCATTTTCATCAACGTTTGGATCTGCCGGCTAAACGTTGTAATGTCTGTCCCCAACGCTTCTGATACTTGTTGCATGGATGGTTTGTGCTGCCGTTCGATTTCATATAAAATGTGGCTTTGAATCAAGGAAATCTCCCGGCCGCCTGAGATGCAGCAGTATTTATTGAGAAATCCGAAACGGCGGGTCATGATTTGGAATAGTTCTCGAAGGTTTTCCATGGAAAATCACCTCTGCTTAAGTTATATACGTTTTATTTGCAAAATGCAACTAAAAATTATCACGAAAAAAATTTGATCGATATCACATAATAAAGTGAACTTGGAATCAAGAATGCCCAAACTTGGGGGAAAGCCGTTTTTCATATTGAAATAACCATATGGTTATAATAATATTGTGTCGAGAGAGGAGGGTGTGAGATTGGACATGGACACGAAGACATTAGTCAATGCATTGAAAGCATTAGCTGACCCGACAAGGCTAAAAATCATCGCCTTGTTAAATACCCGTAGCTGTTGCGTCTGCGAACTGGTCCCCATCTTTGGGATTTCCCAACCGGCTGTGTCCAAACACATGAGCCGTCTAAAAAGTGCGGACCTGGTGATTGAAACAAGAAAGGGGCAATGGGTTTTTTATTCCATCAACCAAGAACGGTTTGAACAAGTATGTCATGCATTGGGCAACCTGCCCGATTATTCCCATGAATTTGAGAAACTGGGAGAGCAGGGGTTGTTGGTGACCTGCGAATAGAAAAAAGATGGGAGAGAGATCATGTTTGCCATCTGGAGTGCCTTTCTGATCTTCGCCGTGACGTTGACCTTCGTCATTTGGCAACCGAAGGGACTGAACATTGGTTGGTCCGCAACGGGCGGAGCGATCTTGGCTTTGTTGTTTGGCGTGGTAAGTATTACAGATGTTGTTACGGTAACCGGCATTGTATGGAACGCGACGCTTGCCTTTGTGGCTATTATCTTGATTTCGTTGATTTTAGACGACATCGGCTTTTTTGAGTGGTCAGCCTTGCATATGGCGCGGTTAGCAAAAGGAAACGGCCGACTGATGTTCGTGTATGTGGTTCTCTTGGGAGCCGCCGTTGCAGCCTTTTTCGCCAATGATGGAGCAGCGCTGATTCTTACGCCGATTGTTCTTGCGCAAGTGAGGGCATTGAAGTTTCCAGACAAGATGATTCTTCCCTTTATCATGGCCAGTGGGTTTATTGCGGATACCACTTCGTTACCGCTTATCGTCAGCAATCTGGTCAACATCGTTTCTGCCGATTACTTTGACATTGGATTCGTTGAATATGCGTCACGCATGATTGTTCCTAACTTCTTCTCACTGGGAGCCAGTTTACTTGTCCTGTACTTGTACTTCCGAAAAGATATTCCCAAGCAGTACGATCTATCCCAGCTGAAACAACCCCATGAAGCGTTAAAAGACGTTCGCCTGTTCCGGTTGTCCTGGGTCATTCTGGCTATCCTACTTGCAGGCTACCTGATGAACGAAATCGTCGCCATTCCGGTTTCGGTTACAGCAGGAGTGGCAGCCATCATCTTTATGTTGGCTGCACAAAGGAGTAAGGCCATTGAGACAAAACGTATCATTAAAGAAGCCCCCTGGGCGATTGTTGTTTTTTCCATTGGGATGTACGTTGTCGTGTATGGCTTGCGTAATGTCGGTCTGACCGACATGTTGGGGCAGTTGATCCAAACTTTTGCCAATCAGGGACTGTTTGCCGCAACGGCTGGCATGGGTTTCTTGTCCGCAGTCCTGTCTTCCATCATGAACAACATGCCGACCGTCATGATTGACGCGCTGGCCATTCAGGGGACACAGACGTCCGGCGTCATCCGGGAAGCATTGGTGTACGCCAACGTAATCGGCAGCGACTTGGGTCCGAAAATTACCCCCATTGGCTCACTGGCGACACTGCTCTGGTTGCATGTCTTATCCCGTAAAGATGTAACCATTACATGGGGACAATACTTCAAAACCGGTATCGTTCTGACGATCCCGACGCTGTTTATCACGCTGGTGGGACTCTATTTGTGGTTGCAAATTGTTGCCTAATAACCGACATCGATAACATCGTAAAGGAGATTGAAACACATGGAAAAAAAACCACTCGTGTACTTTCTGTGCACCGGAAACTCTTGCCGCAGTCAGATTGCAGAAGGCTTCCTGAAAGCATTAGGCAGTGACCGTTATGAAGTAAAAAGTGCCGGTCTGGAAGCACATGGGCTGAATCCCCGCGCCGTACAGGTGATGAAAGAAGCCGGTGTAGACATCAGCAGTCAAACATCCGATGTGATTGATCCAGAAACCCTCGCTCGTGCTGATTATGTGATTACGCTTTGCGGTCATGCCGATGAGCATTGCCCGATGATCCCCAACAAGAACGCAGTAAAATGGCACTGGGGTTTTGATGATCCCGCGAAAGCTACGGGAACCGAGGATGAAATCATGGCAAAATTCCGTACCGTTCGTGATTCCATTAAAGCCCGAATCGAACAGTTCCTTGCTGAAGGCAAATAAGGAGGAACAACATTAGAAGCATCAATACAGTTTTAACGTATCTTCTTCAGTGCGGAACCGACAAAGGTAAAAGAGAACTACGCCAAATTTGAACTGGACTCGCCAGCCCTGCATTTTTTCCTGAATGTACGTCCTTTTTGAGAAATAAGGTGTACTAAACCACTTGGGCTTCCAAGTAGATAACACAGAAGATGTGGTTGCAATGGGGCAAAAGGCTCCGTCAGGAAAAGCTTCTTACCATCGATGAAATGAATACGACTTGCTTCTATACCGTGCAGGATAAAGTGCGGGAGTATGATCCAGATTGAAATGCATGGGAGATATTCTACACGAAGGAAGATTCCGAGACCGGGATTTATCTCTATGCTGTGCACCACCATCTACATCAGCACCAATTGAACCTAGTTCAATCACATACCCCTCTAGCATGAGGGGTATTTTACTAAACACCTCAGGAGGAATAATCATGCAAAAAGTCGTTGTCCTTGGAACTGGTCCTGCAGGACTTACTGCCGCAATTTATCTTGCTCGTGCAAACATGAATCCGCTTGTCATTGAGGGAAATGAACCAGGAGGTCAATTGACCCTGACAACGGAAGTAGAAAACTTCCCTGGGTTTCCTGAAGGAATTATGGGACCTGAACTTATGCAAAACATGCGTAAGCAAGCGGAACGGTTTGGAGCGACATTTCAAAGAGGTTGGGTAACGAAGGCAGACCTTACGAAACGCCCTTTCACGCTAACGATAGATGGATCGGAACAAATTCAAACGGAAACCTTGATCGTCTCAACGGGTGCCTCTGCAAAGTTGCTCGAAATTCCAGGTGAGAAGGAGAATATCGGACGTGGTGTAAGCACATGTGCTACCTGCGATGGTTTCTTCTTCAGAGGGAAAAAGGTCATCATTGTCGGTGGTGGTGACTCTGCGATGGAGGAAGCCAACTTCTTGACGAGATTTGCAACAGAGGTAAGAGTTGTTCATCGTAGAAGCGAACTTCGAGCCTCAAAAATTATGCAAGATCGAGCTCGTAAAAACCCCAAAATTACCTGGAGTTTGAATTGTACTCCCATCGAGGTTATTGCAGGAGAAAAGGGAGTAACGGGTCTCAAAGTAAAACATAACGACACTGGCACTGAAGAAATCATCGAGACTGAGGGTATTTTTGTTGCGATCGGGCATCGACCAAACACTGCTTTCCTCCAAGGTCAAATCAAAACGGACGAAACAGGCTATATTGTCGTAACCCCTGGTACAACGGAAACCAATATCCCTGGAGTATTTGCGTGTGGTGACGTCCAAGACCATCGTTATCGCCAAGCGATTACTGCATCTGGAACGGGATGTATGGCAGCACTTGATTGTGAGAAATTTCTCGAAGAAAATGCCGTTCACGATTGGAGCATGCCCGAACCGAAATCATATCAAGCATTGGTGGATGATAATATTTTCTTTGGTGGGGCAGCGGATGTTGAGTCCATGATTAAACAAGAGGGAGTGGAAGTGGTAGTAGATCTACGTGGAGAAGCAGAGAAACCTGCATTTTCAAATCCTGATGTTCAGTGGATACAGATTGCACTCGGTGATAATACTATCACGAATCAGGATGTTCTCTTTAAACAAGCGATCGACGAAGTAGTGAATGCCTATAAAAGTGGAAAGAAGGTTGCGTTCCATTGTAATGGTGGGCGCGGTAGAACGGGAGCAGTAGCAGCGGGAGTGCATCTCACTCTTGGCTTAAGCACAACACTCCAGGAGGCAGAGGAAAAAGTAAAAGATATTCGTCCCGCAGTCAACATCAAACCTGCACAAAGAGAAGCTTTGGAAAAGTTGTTTGAAGCATGACGGGGTTCTCTCCATGTTGGGAAACAAGAAAATCATATATTTTCTTTGTACCGGTAATTCGTGCCGCAGTCAGATGGCAGAGGGTTTTACACGTCATTATTTTGGCGAAGATTTTGCCATTTATAGTGGTGGATTATATGCGAAGGGAGTCCATCCTCTTTCGATAAAGGTTATGCAAGAGATAGGGATAAACATCTCCCAGCAAACATCTGACAGCATTAACTCAGAAATTCTGATGAGAGCATCGCTCGTCATAACCTTATGTAAAAAAGCGGAACGCTCCTGTCCGACACTTCCAAAATCGATCTACACGTTTCATTGGGGAATCGAAGACCCGGCAATGTTTGTTGGAAGTGACGAAGAGGTCACTTCAAAATTTCGGGAAATTCGCGATGAAATTGCAGAGAAAGTGAAGGCTTTAGAGAGAATCCTAAATCGTATAAAAACAGCTGAGGAGTAATCCTCAGCTGTTTCATTATCCGCAGCAAGAAGAGTTGTTTTCTTGCGCATTAGTTGTGCAGCAGGAAGAGTTGCTCTCATTTGTTTCGTTACCGCAGCAAGATTCTGAATCTTTTTCTTGGTTTTCATTAGTCACTTCTGTAATATCAACTCCACAGCAGTTTCCTTGCCCTTTCGCAGAATGACCGTTTACTAATTTTTTAATGAAGTTTGTCATAATAAATTCCTCCTAAACGTTTTTATTTGATCCCCGTAAGAAAAGGGGAATCAACAAGTTGATTGACAATGTCAAATACAACCGCGAATCCTTTTTCGATTGGCTTCACATGAAGATTGTCCGGGTTATCGTTTAAGGTGTGAATGTTCGTCGAATCAGGTAATGTAGGTTTTTGACCTAATCCGATAGTGGGAATTCCCTTTTGAATAAAAGCTACAGAATCATCTCCACCTGCGATCCAACGAACGTCAATACCGTGATTCTTGATTACATCTGAAGCTAGTTCGGTTAACCAGTCGATGGAAGCTTTATGACCGGTTCGAAGTGCAAAAAGCTCTGGCTCAAAGCCCAAACAATCGAGATTTATGACTGCAGATAAGGGTACAGGTGGGTTCGATGCAAGATGCTTTGCACCCCACAACCCAGACTCTTCCCCTGTTAAAAAAGCTACCAGAATGGTAAAGGGGAGTGGTTGTTCACGCTTAGCAAGCATTCTAGCAACCTCAAGCATGACCGCAACACCGGAAGCATTATCAATAGTTCCAGGGAAACGAACTCCTTTTGGATCATCACCAAGGTGATCGTAATGGGCAGTTAAGGCGAGGGTGTATCTTGTATCAACACCTGGAAGAATCCCTAGCACGTTTTTGCAGGGAAGCGTGTTCATTTCTAGGGGGATCTCAATCGAAACCTGAAGCCCCTGTTTCCCAGAAAATTTCTGTGCAAGAGATCGTCGGATGCGAAGTACGGGAAGTTTGTTTTTATCCGAGCCATGAACGGTTTTGTGAAACGACTCCGGTTCTCCCGATTCGATCAGAAGGGCAGCAACGCCCAGACTAGCGGCATAATTAATCGTTCCTCTTACATCAAAATCGTTCGGACGCTCAGGTATTAAGACAATTTTTCCAGCCAGATCTTTGGAGGAAACGTCATCTCCATCGCGAATGGTGATTAACTCTCCAGTTACGGACCCTCCGGATGAGAAGGGAGAGTATTCAGCAAAGTCAATTCGATGGTGCAATCCTTTCCCGCCAATGGTAACAAAAGCAGGAGCCATCAGTCTGGAAGCCGGAACATTTACCTTTGAAAAGTAACCGTCTTCCCCAGCAGGAGAGAAGCCAGCGCTTTGTAAAGCAGAGGCAAGGAATTCTGCTGCCTTACGAGCTCCTTCCGTCCCCGAAAGACGACCAGAAAATTCTACGCTACTAAGAACGTACATGTCATGTATAATCCGATCCATCATGGGTATCTCCCTAGCAAGTAGCACATTGATGAACTTGGATGGTTGTTTTTATTTGGCTTGGTGTTTCCGCTTGTGTTAGCTCTTCTCTGTGCAACTGCCATCCTTTCATTGTGATGAAATTCAGTTTTCTTTTTTGATCTTCATAAAGCATTTGAGCCAGTACATCTTTGTAAATCACAAGAATCAGCTCCTTTATCAATATTTTTTGATGAATTTATCAAAAAAAATTGATGAAGTGAAGAAAAAAGAATTAGCAGCAGTTGTTGCGGCGGAAGATGCAGCAAAGCTCTTCAGATAGAAGATGATTCACTTCGTCTGGATTTAAGGAGTAGTAGTTCATGGTACCATCTGTCTCTTTCATGATCAAGTTTGCATCCAAAAGGATCTTCAGATGGTAGGAAAGTTTGGATTGTGCCATATCTACAATCTCCGTCAAATCGCATACACAAACTTTGCCTTTCTGGGTTAGCTCATACATAATCTGAAGTCGCTTCTTATCTGCAAGAGCTTTAAACTTTGCTTCGTACCGCTCAAAGACAGCATCATTGTTGGTATGTAGGATCGGCAGCTCTTTTATCATGTGTGTCACCTTCATCAATTTTTCTTGATGATGTTACTATACTCCTCATTTTTCCAAAATGCAATAGGAAACATCAAATTTTTTTGATAAAAAATGCTTGCTGCAAATAACAGGTGTATAAATGTGGTAAGAAGTGAGGAGAAGGAAAATATACACGAAATTGTACAGACGATGACTCGGCGTATTGGACTTTTAAATAAGAACTGTTGTTCAGTGGATGGAATTGAGGTTGCGAACAAGAGGCGAACATGCAAATAAAAAATGCCCCGCCTTTAGTGGAGCATCGGCCAGTTAACTTGCCCGACCTAACAGTTTTGGAGCAAATCCAGGGGTACTTTGTTGTGACATCTATTCCTGATGTCTCAGCAATCTGTTGAATGGATGGCTAATGGTGACGGTTGATTTCATATAGAATGTGGCTTTGCGCGACCGGATTTCATCGCAGCAAGTGGAAGTACGTTCGCTGGATGTCTATGAGCAGCTAACAGGGGTGGGAGCATGATTGAACTGGAACAAGCACGGCTACGCCTCGAGGAACTTGGGCTTCAGCAAGCAGCTCTCCTCTTGGATGCTCACTTGGAAGCGGCAAGTCATGGACAGCCCACCTATCTGTCCTTTCTCAACACGCTCCTTGATGCCGAGATAGCGGAACGTCAAAAACGGAATATGGAGGTACGCACCAAACTTGCACACTTGCCTTACCGAAAAACGCTGGAGGATTTTGATTTTGCTTTCCAACCCAGCATTGACGAACGGTTGATTCGAGAGTTGGCTACGATGATTTTCGTAACCCGACACGAGAATGTCTTGTTCTTAGGGCCTCCCGGAGTAGGAAAAAGTCATCTGGCGGTGGCGTTGGCTGT
>NZ_VKJN01000037.1:0-8282 GCF_007197875.1 Brevibacillus sp. LEMMJ03
GGGCCAAATTCTGTTGCAACTGTCCGTTCAGTTTCCGGAGCGAGTTCAACCATATCTCCGCTGAGCCTAACGGCTATTGGAGTTTACACAAAATCATTGACAGACCCCCAACGGAGCCCTAGCGGAGGACGAAATCACCGTCGTTTCCTTTTTCAAGATCCGTCTGACCGCACCGATCCCGCCAGGGAAGATCATCACCTTACGGCTGGAGGCGCGGCGCTTTTCCCCCTAGGTCGGCGTCTTCCGTGGACATTGCAGTATGAACGCAAGACCGTCGCCCACGCCAGCCTGACCATCGCCAAGGCCAAGCTGGACAAATACGTAGATGTCCCCTGGTAGGGGACGCCGGGAGGTACATCCTTATGAGCAATGTTCTCTATGAAAAAAGCGATGGCGTGGCCTATATCACCCTCAACCGCCCCGAGGTGATGAATGCCATTGACGAGGCTACCAACGTAGAACTGGCGGAAGTGTGGCGGGATTTCGCCGCCGACGATGCCGTGGATGTGGCCATTCTCACCGGCAGTGGGCGGGCTTTTTGCGCCGGCGCCGATCTGAAGACCTTTATCCCCAAGTGGGAGGGGGCCAACATGCTGGATATCCGCAAGAATATCCCCCATGGCCTCGGCGGTGGGCTGACTCGTGGGCAGCACCGTATCTACAAGCCCATCATTGCTGCGATCAACGGCTATGCCGTCGGCGCTGGCCTGGAAATCGCCCTGGCCTGTGATATCCGCATCGCTTCCGAAAAGGCCAAATTCGGTGTCTTCGAGGTGCGCTATGGCCTGCACCAAGGCGATGGCGGCCTGGTCCGCCTGGTGGCAGTGGCCGGGGTCGGCGTGGCCCTTGATCTCACCCTGACAGGGAGGGAGGTCTCGGCCCAGGAGGCGCTCGCGCTAAGACTGGTCACCCGCGTCGTGCCGCCGGAAGAACTGATGCAGACCGCCGAGGAGACGGCGCACATGATACGGCGCAACAGCCGCAATGCCGTTCGTTCCGCCAAGGAGACCATCCTTGAACTGATCGGACGCCCATTGGACGACGCACTGAGGCTGGAGACGCTATACGGCTATTCGAGTCTAGGGGACTTTACCGATGCCCGTGCAAGGCTCGCCCAGTTTGGAAAGAAATAGGCCCTGTACCAGCGAAATGGAATGATGCCATCCACGCAGTAAAGCTACACCTGGGTGCGTGATGAGATTCAGACTTACGATACTATTTTTAAAGTTATAAATGGACGAAACGGTTTCTTAACAACCATCATATAACCCTGAATGAAAGGATAGAAAGAGAAGATATCGAGATGATTCAAACAGAGAGACTGAACATTTATCCGCTTTCTGATAAAGAAATGCGTGACGTGATTCATAACGAATCAAACGAAGCGCTGAAAGCCGCTTATTCAGAAATGCTTGACGGTTGCCTAAAGAATCCGGAGCAACGTATTTGGCATGCGCTGTGGGTGTTGCAGCTAAACGATGGAAGCGGAAAAATTGTTGGCAGTTTGTCGTTCAAAGGACTGAACGACAATGGAATGGTTGAAATAGGCTACGGAATAAATCCGGAATACGAAGGAAAAGGTTTGATGACGGAAGCAGTATCCGCAGCAGTTCGCTGGGCATCGAAACAGCCAGGAGTGTTATCGATCGAAGCAGAAACAGAGCCGGATCATATTGCTTCCCAAAGAGTTCTTGAAAAAGCGGGGTTTATTCCGAGTGGAGTAATTGGAACTGAGGGGCCAAGGTACATCTGGAAAAACGGATAACGGCAATCCGTGACGTCCGCTGGGAGGCGCGGATTTGGAGCGGATATTGCAAAGCCGTTTTGAAAGAGCGAAAGCCGAGCGAAATCCAGGGATGCTTCCTGATTTCCTCGGCTCTTTTTTCGTCTTTCAGCGCGTCCGCGCCAAACAATGCATGATTTCCGAGCATCACATGCGGCGAACCGCCCATCCCGCTGTAAATGACCGCACCGGTCTTCATAACAGGGGGTGATGGCACCAATGCTTCCGTTTGATTACATGTACTGTATTTTTTAAACCGTAATAAAATTGCAATTGTTCTACATTTATTATACATTAAAAGTATCGAAACGTTTTCGTGGAGGGTTCACATGGCTACGATGAAGGACATTTCCAAGAGAGCGAAAGTGTCACTTTCGACCGTTTCGGCCGTCATTAATCAATCCGCATATGTGAGTCCGGAACTGACGAAAAGAGTGATGCAGGCGATTGAGGAACTGAATTATCGGCCAAATGCAGTAGCACGGAGCCTGAAAAAGAAGTCCACGAATACCATTGGCTTCATTGTGACAGATATTTTAAATCCCTTTTACCCGCCGATGATTAAAGGCATTGAAGATGTGGCATTTGACAATAACATCAATGTAATTTTATGTAATATCTCAAATGATCGAAATCGCATTCAGGCATATTTAGAGCTCATGGTCGAAAAACAGGTCGATGGCATTCTTCTGGCGAATATTGCTACAGCGAAGGATTTAAACGAAATTGAAAAAACAGGGTTAAAATATGTGTTAATCAATCGAAAACCACCCGGGTATGATAAAAATTTTGTTGGAATCAACAATCCGCTCAGTTCTGAATTAGCCGTAAATCACCTGGTTTCTCTAGGGTACAAACGAATTGCGTATTTTGGCGGCAATTTGGAAATCAACACGGCACGGGAAAGAAAAGCTGGATTTATCGCATGTATGGCTCAACACGGATTAGAGGTAGACCCCATGCTTGTGTTTGACGGGGAATACTCTATGGAATCGGGATACCGGAATGTAAAAAAGATGCTCGAACAGGTGAAAGAATTGCCCGAGGCGATCTGTGCTGTGAGCGATATTGTCGCGTTCGGGGTGATCAAGGGGCTAAGAGAAGCGGGAATTCGCGTACCCGAGGATATTGCTGTTATCGGAAATGATAACAGCTCCTTTTCGGAAAATTTCCTGGTTCCCCTATCCAGTGTCGATCACTCCACGTATGAGATGGGGAAATTATCGATGGAATTGCTGCTGCAGATGATACAGGAAAAGAAACAGATGGTGGCGCGGCAAATTATTCTCACGCCATCCTTGGTAATCCGTGAAAGCTGCGGTGCACAAAAAAGAAAATGAAGCTGATATCTGTATTTATGAAAAACCAGTTTCCTTTCTTATGAAAGTGAAAATGGTTTTTTCTTGTGGCTGTAGTGAAGCAGGTAAGTTGGGAATTATAAAAATTTTCGGCAAAAACAATTGATTCTATACATTGCGCTCATTATAATAAAAATACCGAATAGCGAAACGTTTCGACAGAAGAGCAGTGGTTGTGTGTCGATGCAGGTTGTGAGAGAGCGGTAATATCCTTAATTCCGCTTTGTTCACAAACATGTGAGCTTAAATCTACAGGGATTTCACGTCTTTTTTTACGTTTTCTATCGAAACGTTTCGATAAGTCTTTTACGATCAAGCTTTCAATAGACGATACGAGGAGGAATTGCGATGGAAAAATTGATTATCACTGTTGCCCCCACGGGATCACAGACGACTCGTGAGCATACTCCCTATCTGCCGCTTACTCCAAAGGAAATTGCAGATTCTGTTTATGAGGCTTGGCAAGCGGGTGCATCGATCGCACATATTCATGTGAAAGATGAAAACGGTAACAATACCTTGGATTTGGATACGTACAGGGAAGTCGTGACTCGCATTCAGGACAAATGCGATATCATTATCAACTTAACGACGGCTGGCGGTTTGTTTATGAACGACGAAGACAGACTGAAGGTTTGTGAATTGGAACCGGAGATGGCGACCTTTGATGCTGGTACCATGAATTTTGGATCGCATGTCTTCCATAACTCTCCGCAGTTTCTGGAGCGATTGGCGTTAAAAATGAAAGAACATCAGATAAAGCCGGAAATTGAAATATTCGAAGTCGGAATGCTTGAGAATACGATGAGAATGGCTGAAAAAGGTCTGATTGATTTGCCCGCTCATTTTCAATTTGTCCTTGGCATACAGGGAGGAATGCGGGCTACCCCTAGAAATCTTCTGTTTTTGGTTGAAAGCCTTCCCCCCGGTTCAACATGGTCAGCGATCGGCGCAAGTAAAGATCAATTGACGATCAATACCATGAGCATTCTATTGGGGGGGCATGTCCGCGTGGGCATGGAGGACAGTGTTTATTTTCGAAAAGGGGAATTAGCAAAGACGAATGCGCAATTTGTGGAAAGAATCGTCCATTTATCAAACATGCTGGGGAGAGACGTTGCAACGCCCAATGAAGCGAGAGAGATTTTGGGTTTGAAGAAATCCAAAGGTGCAACAAAACATCCATAAGCAGCGGAACATGTATTGAGAACGATCCTTACACGAAAAAATGTAAGCGATTTCACATCGGACCAGATTTCACATCAGACCAATCAAGAGAATCGGCGAGTGAACGAGGAGGAAAACAGATGAGAATGGCAATTATGGGTGCGGGTTCGTTGGGTACGATCATCGGAGGGCTTATTACGAAAGGGGGGCAAGAGATTGAGTTAATCGATATTAACAAGGAGCATGTGGACGCACTCAACAATTCAGGGGCAAAAATTACGGGCTTTTTGGACCTTTGTGTACCCGTAAAGGCGATTGTGCCCAGCGAAATGACAGGTACGTACGATTTGGTTTTTCTGTTGACCAAACAGGTTTATAACAAAACGACGCTGGAACAATTACTCCCCCATCTGTCTGAGGACAGCATCGTGTGTACGCTGCAAAATGGTGTGCCTGAGGATTATGTCTCGTCCGTGATCGGACGCGAAAGAACCATCGGAGGCGTGGTCGGTTTCGGGGCTACATGGTTGGGACCAGGGATTTCAGAACTGGCAACGGAAGTACATACGATGCAAAACTATGCGTTTGACATTGGAGAACTGGACGGATCGATAACGCCTCGCATCCAGGAAGTAAAGAAAGTGCTGGATCTCGTTGGACATTGTCATATTTCTTCAAACATTCAGGGAATCAAGTGGGCAAAACTCTTGATGAATGCCACATTTAGCGGAATGTCGGCGGCATTAGGTTGCCGTTTCGGTGACATCTTGAGGAATGAGGCAGCCATGTTTCATTTGGCCCATATTGCCGATGAAACGATCAAGGTGGCACATGCGCACGGAATCCGCTTGGAGCCGATGCAGGGAAAAGACATGGAATTTCTTGAACTCCAGGGTCACGATGACGTACCTAATAAAATGAGCTTTTACCAAGAAGTATGGGGACCGCACAGCAATACAAAAGCCAGCATGCTGCAAGATTTAGAGAAAAAGAGACCGACAGAAATTGATTATATCAACGGCTTCGTTAGCAAAAAAGGAAGGGAGGCAGGGCTGCAAACGCCGTACAACGATTTGGTCGTTCATTTGGTGAAAGAAGCGGAGAAGAAGGGCAGACCTCCGAAATTCGAAGACAATATTGTCTATTTTGGTTCGAGTTTATAGGAACGCGGGAAAAGCCCCCGTTGAAATCACAGAATCCTCCAAAATGGAAGGGAGTGTATATGTATGCCGCTTATCGCATTATTTTTAGGGATCGTCCTATTGTTTCTGCTCGTCATTGTATGTAAGTTTAATGCGTTTTTATCGCTCATGTTATCCGCAATCTTCGTCGGACTTTTCCTGGGAATGGAGCCGTTAGCGATCGTGAAATCCATTGAATCGGGACTTGGAGGTACGCTAGGGCATCTGGCGATTATTATTGGATTAGGAGCGATTTTTGGAAAAATCATCTCGGAAGGTGGCGGAGCGAACCGAATTGCTTCAACTTTAATTGATATTTTCGGTGAAAAAAGAGTGGATTGGGCGATTTGTATCGCATCATTTGTATTAGGGGTTATCTTATTTTATGAAGTAAGTTATATTTTGCTTATTCCCATCGTGTATACAATAGCCAATGAAGCGAAAGTAAAATTGATGAAAGTGGGAATGCCCTTTCTGGCTGCAATCTCCATTACCCATGTCTTCTTACCGCCACATCCAGGACCAACCGCAATTTCAGCTGCGTTAGGGGCGAATTTGGGTGTTGTGTTGGGATATGGATTTTTGCTGGCCATTCCGGCTACAGTGATTTTTGGTCCGTTCATTACTAGGCTGTATCGGAATTGGGAGATCAGTATCCCCAATCATTTGGTTACGAAGAAAGAATTTAACATGGATGAGGTCCCATCCTTTGCAACGTCAGTATTTACAACGTTGTTACCTGTTATTTTGATATTGATCGGGGTCATTGCTGAGTTCTCATTTCCGAAAACGTCGATGATCAATCAAACATTAACCTTTATCGGGAATGCGGATATCGCACTGCTTGTTTCCCTTCTCGTCGCCGTTTACGTGTTTGGTCTGCGTAAAAAGAGAAAGACGATCGTTGAAATAATGAAAATTGCAGAAGGAGCACTGATCTCCATGGGAGGGATCATTTTCATCCTCGGTGGAGGCGGCGCATTCAAGCAAGTAATCCTTGACAGCGGCATGGCAAAATACATTGCCGATTTCACTAGCGGTTGGGATATCTCTCCCTTTATCTTGGCATGGTTGATTGCTCTGATCATTCGATTGGCTGTAGGTTCTGCCACCGTAACGGTGTTAACTACAGCGGGAATTATGCTGCCCATCGTCCAGGAAACTGGTGTGAGTCCTGAATTAATGGTACTTGCAATCGGAAGCGCTTCCATTGCCTGGGCTCCGCCGAGCGATGTCTCGTTCTGGATGACAAAGGAGTATTTTAATTTGACGATTGGTCAAACCATCAAATCTGTATGTTTCATGTATACCCTTGTAGCGATTTACGGCATACTTGGCGTATTGGCATTGGACATGTTGTTCGGATAATTTTGACAAATAGAGCTTGATTGCAACTCATTAAAGATGGATTCGAAAATGTGATGAGGAGTGTCGTGTATGAAACTTGCGGGGAAAGTTGTCATCATTACGGGAGGAGCAGGGGGAATAGGCAAAGAAGCGAGTGTATGTTTTGCAAACGAAGGGGCCCATGTTGTTGTCGTTGATTGCGATCCGCAGCAGGTGGAAAAAGTGGCAAACGAGGTGAATGGCCTTGGACTGGCCGTTGACGTATCCAGACGCGATCAAGTGGATTGGATGGTCAGTGAAGTAATCAACCGATATGGAAAAATTGATGTTTTGATCAATAATGCCGGAATCACCATGGACGCAACGCTTTTAAAGATGACGCAGGAACAGTGGGACCGCGTGATTTCCATTAACCAAACCGGTGTCTTTCATTGTACACAAGCGGTAGTACCTCATATGATCAGGGAAGGCGCTGGCAGAATCATTAATACAAGCAGCATTGTGGGGAGAATGGGGAATTTCGGTCAAACGAATTATGCCGCATCGAAAGCGGCGGTGATTGCCATGACACAAACGTGGGCAAAAGAGCTTGGCAGGAAGGGAATTCTTGTGAACGCTGTGGCTCCCGGCTTTATCATGACCCCTATGACAGAGAAAATGCCGGAAACTGTACTTCAAGGCATGAGGGAGAAAATAGCTCTCCAACGACTTGGAAAACCAAGAGATGTTGCGAATGTGTATTTATTCCTGGCAAGCGATGATTCTAGCTATATCAATGGCGCTGTAATTCCTGTCGATGGTGGCCTTTCGATTTAAATGAAAATCTATGGGAGGATTGAACTTTGCGTGGGGCGAAGCTCAATCCTTTTCGTGTTACGTTGGAACCAATTTATTGCAAATGGAGCGCGAGATGTGTAACAGCAGAGCCTGAATGATAAATCGACACTCCAACTGCTGAGTATAAATAAGGAAAAATTCTGGGAGGGGGCCGTTTGGTAAAAAAAGTTTTTACGTACACCAGTATTATATTGATGTGTTTGTTGATGGGATGGGGGTGTTCATCTGAAAGCGATGATCCTGATAATGCGCCAGGTACCATAAATGTGTCCGAGGACAGAGCCATAGAAATTGCGAAACAAGTTTATCAGTTAGATATCGTTACTACTGCAGAAATAAGAGCCCTCAACAGGCAAGAATGGGAAAAAACACCGAAAGAAGCAAAAGGATATACTCCAGTATATCACATTATTAGTGGAAAAAAGGGTAGTACCAATGTAACTGTATATGTCTCTACTTATGATGAAAACCATCGCTTTGTGATACTTGAGGAAGAAGTAAAGTAAGCCGCTTCCAGAATAAAGGTTGTTGATGTCACCGCCGGGATATAATTGACCCAGGTTCGCCGGAAAGAAAATGACCCACCCTTAGCGAATATATCCCCTTCGT
>NZ_VKJN01000038.1:0-7055 GCF_007197875.1 Brevibacillus sp. LEMMJ03
TCCCCTCCGGTCAACAGTAATGAGTCCATGATATCATGAACTCTTTTTTTACTGTCTACCTTGAGGGGATAATACCAAAGTCGCTTTGCGTTATGCCTCTATTCCATGAAAGGGGCAGCATTCCAAACGGGACTGCGCTGCATGGAGTCAGAATCGATAGGGAGTGTGCGCTGCGGCCTATTCTTCTTTGCTGACCAGATTGGCCAGGCTGGTGACCGCCTGAGACGCATCCGGGCCTTCCGCCGAAATCGTGATTTCCGTTCCCGAACTGATGGCGAGGCTCATGATGCCCATGATGCTTTTCGCGTTTACCTTTTTGTTTTCTTTCTCTACAAAGATTTCCGATGCAAAGCGGTTGGCCTCCTGCACGAAGAATGCGGCCGGGCGGGCCTGCAAACCGGTTTTCAGTTTGACCACAACCTGCTGTTGAACCATGGATGGACCTCCTCACACAGTGTACTCGTTACCGATTAGTATACCATGCCGCTAGACAGATATATTTTGTTTTTCTCGCAATTTGTCAGCGATTTCGTTGATTTTTCTCAACCGGTGATTGATGCCTGATTTGCTGACCGGACCGCTGGGGAGCATTTCCCCCAGTTCCTTCAGATTGATGTCCGGGTGCATCAGGCGCAGTTCCGCCACTTCCCGCAGCCGCTTCGGCAGGTTTTCCAAGCCGATCTCCTGCTGAATCAGCTTGATGTTCTCCATCTGGCGGGCGGCGGCGTTTACCGTCTTGTTGATATTGGCGATTTCACAATTGTGCAGGCGGTTGACCGAGTTGCGCATGTCTTTGACGATCCGCACGTCCTCGAAGTACAGGAGCGCCTGATGGGCGCCGATGAGGCTGAGAAACTCGGTGATCTTTTCCCCTTCCTTGATGTAGAGGACATACCCCTTTTTCCGCTCGATACACTTGGCGTTTAGTCGATAGCGGTTGGCCATCTTGGTCAGCGCCTCGCAAAAATCCTGGTAGGAAGTGAAAATTTCCAGGTGATAGCTGGACGCCTCGGGATGATTCACCGAACCGCCGGCCAGAAACGCCCCGCGCAGATAAGCCGCCCGGCAGCACGAGGTTTTGACGATCTCCGGCGAAATGCCCTGGACAAAGGACATGTGTTGATCCATAATGCCGAGTTCCTGCAAAATCTCGTGCGCCTTGTGCGGAATCCGCACGATGTAGACGTTGTTCTTCTTCAGCCGCATTTTCTTGCGCACCAAGAGTTCGGCATGTATATGAAACAGCCGCTTGGTCAGGGTGTAGATCCGTCTGGCAATCGCCGCATTTTCCGTCGTCACATCCAGCACCAGCCGTCCCGCGCCGAACTGCAGGCTGCCGTTCATCCGGATCAAGGCGGCCAATTCCGCCCGGCTGCAGCATTCGGGGCTCTCCAGCATGGTCAGTTCCTTTTTCGTCAGTGCGGCGAATGATGACATAGACCCTCACTCCTTCTCTATCTTCTGCATCCTGCGCTTGCGCCTGATCAGGGATACCACCTGTTTGCTTACGGCGTGCGCGTCGTGACGCAGATAACCGTCCTCGAACGTTACCAGCGGCTTCGCCACGACGTGAAGCCCCAGTTGACGCAATCGCTTCAGATCGCAGATGACCGGAGCTGCCCCCTTTTCCGCGTACTTTTCCAAGACATGCGCGGGAATGTCAGCCGAGTTGACGATAACGGTGTCCAAAAACGGACCGCCCACGTGACGGTACATCACTTCCACGTGCGCGGACGCGGTATACCCGTCCGTTTCGCCCGGCTGCGTCATGACGTTGCAAATGTATAGTTTCGGTGATGGCGAACGCTTTACGGCATCAAACAGCCCGCGCACCAGCAGGTTGGGCAGGATGCTGGTGTACAGACTGCCGGGACCGATCAGGATCGCATCCGCTTCTTCTATGGCCAACAAGGCCTCGGTTAACGGTACGGCGTCTTCGGGATCGAGGAAGACGCGCTTGATCCGCTTGCCTGTAAGCGGTATCTGCGACTCGCCGACGACGATCGACCCGTCCTCCATTTCGGCCAGCAGCCGAATCGACTGGGTGGACGCCGGCAGCACGTCGCCGCGCACGGCCAGGACACCGCTCAGCTTTTTCACCGCTGTTACGAAATCTCCCGTAATCTCGTTCATCGCTGCAAGTAGTAGATTTCCCAAATTATGACCGGCTAATCCGGTGCCGGTGGAAAAACGGTACTGCATCACTTTTTCCATCAACGGCTCGGTGTCGGCCAGGGCGGTCAGCACGTTGCGTATGTCGCCGGGCGGGAGCATATCCATCTCTTCCCGCAGTCTGCCTGAGCTCCCTCCGTCGTCAGCGACGGTTACAATCGCCGTGATGTGGACCGGTTCATGCTTCAACCCCCGCAGCAGGACAGACAATCCCGTTCCCCCGCCGATCACGACAACCCGCAACTGCTTGCCGGGCTGTGTTCCCATTCTCCTCGTCGGCATATGTCACCTCGTTATATGCTGATACACACAGGCGTTCCTCGCGGATGGCCCTTTTGATCCTTCCTGCCATCCTGTGCTCACTTGTTTTTGTCAATGTCTCGATGGCTGACGCGAACCGTGAAGTCTTTGCTGAAGACGTCCCCGATGTGCTCCGCGATCGCCACCGAGCGGTGCTTGCCGCCTGTGCAGCCGATGCCGATCACCAACTGGCTTTTCCCCTCCCGCTGGTAATGCGGCAGCGTAAAGGACAAGAAGTCGACCAGTTTGTCGACAAATTCTTTTGTCTCCTTACGATTCATGACGTATTCGGCCACTTCCGGGTCACATCCCGTTTTCGGACGCAGTTCTTCCACGTAGTGGGGATTCGGCAAAAACCGCACGTCAAACATCAGGTCGGCGTCAATCGGCGTGCCGTATTTGAAGCCAAACGACAGCACGTTGATCGTCAGCGGCGATCCCTGCTGCGCGTATTGGCTGATAATCTTTTCACGCAGTTGGGCCGGTTTCATCTGGCTGGTATCGATAATCTGATGCGCCCGTCCTTTCATTTCCTGCAGCAGGCGGCGCTCGGCGTGAATGCCTTCCAATGGCGAACCGTTTGGCGAGAGCGGATGGCGTCGGCGTGTCTCTTTGTAGCGGGACACCAGCGTCTGGTCACTGGCATCGAGATACAGGATATGAAACGAAATGCCCTCCATCTGGTTCAGGCTGTCGATCGCTTCGGACAGGCTTTCGAAAAACTCTCGTCCCCGCAGGTCAATCACCAAGGCAACCCGTTCGATGCTGCCTCCCGACTGTTTGATCAGCTCCGCGAACTTGGGAATCAGCACCGGCGGCAGGTTGTCGACACAAAAGAACCCCAAATCTTCCAAGCTTTGCACGGCTACGGTCTTGCCCGCACCCGACATTCCGGTGATGATCAGCAAATTGATGGCTCTTTCTTTACCCACTTCCGTCACTCCACTCGCCTCCTACGATTCTGACATAAGCATACCATAACCACTGCCATATTCGTACCCTCTCTACCGCCAAACCGGCCGGACTGCATCGCGCTTGCCGCAGGTTGTCCTTTCCGATTCGGTAAAAAAAAGACGCGGCTGAACGCAGCCACGCAAGTTTGGTTCGTATAGATAAGGGGGTCAATTCATCGTCTCTAGTGTACCGCCCAAATGTTTCACTCATGTTACAAGGAAGTTAAGACATTGTGACATTTTCTTCCGCCAGCCGCTCATTCAGCTCTTCCACGTAGTGCTGAGCCGATTGAGCGGCGATGGAACCGTCGCCGGTGGCTGTCACGACCTGGCGCAGCATTTTTTCCCGCACGTCCCCTGCGGCAAAAATCCCTTTTACCTTGGTGTGCATGCGCTCATCGGTCAAAATGTACCCGGCTTCGTTGGTGATGCCCAACCCGCGCACGCAATCCGACAGCGGGTCCATGCCGACGTAGATGAACACGCCATCGGCCGGGAATTCGCGCTGCTCGCCCGTTTTGACGTTTTCCAGCAGCACTGCCTGCACTTTGCCTTCGCCGCGGATTTCCTTGACGACCGTGTCCCAGATCACGTCGATTTTTTCATTGTCAAACGCCCGTTTTTGCAGGATTTTTTGGGCGCGGAACTGATCCCGACGGTGTACGATGGTCACTTTGGAGGCAAACCGGGTCAAAAAGACCGCCTCTTCCACGGCCGAATCGCCGCCGCCGACCACGACCAGTTCCTTGCCGCGGAAAAACGCTCCGTCACATACGGCGCAGTAGGAAACGCCGCGTCCGGACAGTTCTTTTTCTCCGGGTACCCCGAGCAGGCGGTGTTCCGCACCGGTAGCGACGATCACCGATTTGGCCAGGTATTCCTTGTCGCCGGCAATCACGCGCTTGTACGGGTATCCGTCCTGGATTTCCTTGATTTCGCCGTAAGCGTACTCGGCGCCGAATTTTTGTGCGTGCTCAAACATCTTGGTGGACAGGTCGGGGCCGAGAATCGACCCGAAGCCCGGATAGTTTTCAATCTCTTCCGTATTGGCCATCTGTCCGCCCGGGACGCCGCGCTCCAGCATCAGCGTGCTCATGTTGGCGCGGGAGGTGTATACGGCAGCCGTCATTCCGGCGGGGCCGGCTCCGGCAATGATGACGTCGTAAATTTTTTGGTCGCTCATGTCCACTGCCTCCTCATCATGCACGATTGTGCCTTTCTCTCATTCGCTTAATTAAACTTATTATAAAATGAGAATCTATTTCAGATCAAGTGCTGCCAACGCTTTGACACACTTGGCTACCGTTGCCGGAGAAATCCCGTATTTTTCGGCGAAAAACGCCTGGGATTGCTTCTGATTGTTCACCGTTCCGTATAGATATTCCAGCGCGGCCACCCACGCCACCGTTTTCCGCACCTGAACCGGTTTGGTGACCCTCTCTTTGTAGCGGCGCCAGACCTTGAGGCACCATTCGCCCAAGTCGGGCCGGCCGTTTTCCGTCAGGCAGCGGCAGATGCAGTCTTCCACGCTCTCCATCCCCGGCTGGGTCGGGACACTGTTCGCGCGTCTCGCCGCACCGTTCGTCGTACGGTTCGCCTCGCCTGCTTTGACGGCATCACGCTCCGCTGTGTTCGGCTTGCCCTTGACGCGTTCCGCCGAGGTGCCGGGGAGGCAGTCCGGTAACGCCGCTCCCATGTCGGCCAGCGCCAGCAAGGCCAGCTTCTGCAGCTGCGGATCGTCGGTCTGGTGGTAAAAATGGCGCACGGCCGCTTCCGCCTCGTCATCGCCGATCAAGGCAAGCGTTTGCAGGACGGCAAACTTCACTTCATCCCGTCCATGCTGCAGCGCCCACAGGAGCGAGGCGCGGATCATCGGGTCCCGCTTGAGGTGTTCGACACCGTCAACCGCCGCTTTTTCCCAGGACACCTCACGCTGCGGCGGATGGTACTGATACGGGATCAGTAGGTTATTCTCCCCTTCTTCCTGCGCTTTTACCATCTGAATGTAGTGGTCCGCCACTCCCGCGTCCGGGTCCAACTGCTTGGCCTTCTGCCACCAGCGCAGCGCCTGCTCCCTGCGGCCGGTCATGTAGGCGGAGATGGCCGCATAGTGGTACGTGCAGGCTTCGTGCGGACGCCCCGTCTTCAGCATCCGGTAGTACAGGCGGTACGCTTCCTCATGCTGCCCGAGCACGCCCATCGTCGTCGCCAGCTTGTACATGTGCTCCGGGTGATACGGGACCACTTTTTTTAGCATCTCGATCAGCCCGACCAGTTCCTGCACGCGATTGTGGTGGGAAAGCAGGACGGCCAGGTTGCACAGCGCATGCAGGTTGCCGTTTTCCCGCTCCAGCGTCTGTTCGATCGTCGCCATCGCCTGGGCAAAATCGCCCACATAGTAGTAGGCCAGCGACAGATTGTTCCAGGCCGGCATGAACGACGGATCGGTCTCCACAATTTCTTTCAGCGTCTCCAGCGCTTCTAAAAAGCGCCCTTCTTCCAGGCTTTGACGAGCTCGTTCGTGTTTGTTGTACACGTCCTCGCGGTCACCGGAAAGGAAGTGGCGCGGCGGCAGGTCCAGTTCAAAGTAAATGTAATCGAGCAGTTCTTCCGCTTCGTCCCGATACGGGCCGTTTTCATCCTCTTGCAGGTAACGGATCGCCATCTCTTCGGCCATCTGGTAGTCTTCCAAGTTGGCGTAATTGTTGGCCATGTAAAAGTACACTTCCACCATGGACGGATCATACTTTTCGATAATTTCATACAAGACGTCGTTTGATGCTTCAAATTGCCCCGTTTCTGCCAAGACACTGGCCAGGTGGCAGTGGTATTCGGCATTGGTTGGCTCCAGCTCGATTGCCCGGCGAAAGCAGCGAAGGGCCTTCTCGTAATCGTAGCGATGCAGGGAACGCAGACCGCGTTCCACAAAGAATTCCGCATCTTGCTTGAAGTCAACAACGGTGGCTTTGATGATACCCTTGTTATGTTTCATAGAACCTCCAACATCACGGGAGCAGTACCTTCATGTATCGTACCAGAAGCTCTCCCGCGCCACAAGTTGATTCGGCCGGCAAAGTGCCCCGCAACCGGCCAAAAAGCAGGAAACACCACTGGCTTTACAGCGAGTGGTGTCATCTATCCGTTGTATCAATTGTGTGCGAATAAAAAATGGAGCGGACGACGGGTCTCGAACCCGCGACCTTCGCCTTGGCAAGGCGACGCTCTACCAATTGAGCTACGTCCGCACTGGTGAGCCATGAAGGACTCGAACCTTCGACCCTCTGATTAAAAGTCAGATGCTCTACCAACTGAGCTAATGGCTCACAACATGGTGGCTCGGGACGGAATCGAACCGCCGACACGAGGATTTTCAGTCCTCTGCTCTACCAACTGAGCTACCGAGCCGCTTTGTTTTGTAGATGGCGGAGCTGACGGGACTCGAACCCGCGACCTCCGGTGTGACAGACCGGCGTGAACTCCAGCTTCACCACAGCTCCGTGAACAAAACCTTCATTCCTTGAAAACCGGATACGCATGGTTGGCAAAGGATATGGAGTGGATAAGTCCTCGACCGATTAGTATTCGTCAGCTCCACGCGTTGCCGCGCTTCCACACCGAACCTATCAACCT
>NZ_VKJN01000039.1:0-5661 GCF_007197875.1 Brevibacillus sp. LEMMJ03
TGCCTGGAACTGCTCCTGATTCGTCACGTTTGCGTACAACCCTTCGGCCGCCTGGGCAATTTGCTTGAGCTGTTTCTGCCCATCGGCATTGACGTCGAACCCGATGACGTTCAGGAGAGGCATGATATGCGACCGGGAAAGCTCTTTGGCCGCGGCGACCGGATCGCCGTCGCACGTCTCGATCCCGTCACTGACCAGATAGATCACATTGGTGTTGTCCTCGGCTCCGAACGCAGCCAGATCCACCTGTGCCAACTGCAAGGAGCGGGCGATCGAGGTCCAGCCGGTCGGTTCAAACTGATGCAGCGCCTCCGCCAGCCTCTGCGCATCGAACGGCTGCAGCGGATAGACCAGCTCGCTGCTGCCGCACGAGAGCTGTTTGTGCTCGTCGGCATTGCTGCCTTTATGTCCATAGACGCGCAGGGACACCCTCGCCCCCTCGGGGAGGCTTTCCGCAAATGCTTGAATCGCTTCCTTGGCCAACTGCATCTTGGTCTTGTCGCCGATTTTTCCGGCCATGCTCCCGCTCGCGTCCAAAATGATTTCCACGTTGAAATGTTCCTTGAATTGAAACCGGGCATCTTCCATGTCGGGGCTGCCGAAAGACGCCACACGCCAGCGGTCCACAACGGTCTGCGGACTTGCGTAGTCTTCGGCAAACAGGGCAAGCAGCTTCTCCCCGTACGCCTGCACCATCGCTTCATCCAAGCCGTCTACCAGGGGGGGCAGGCGATCCAGTATGTTCGCGATGTCGCTGCGCTGAGGATAGTGGGCCAGATAAAAATGTGTGCCGGCCAGCGGGCCCGGTTGTGCGGCGATCAATTCCTGCGTGGTTTGCGGCAAGCGGGAAGCGTTCGGCGCTGAGCCTGTAACGGCTGCTCCCCATGAACAACCGCTAAGCGACATGGTCAGAACCAAGCCGCCCAGCATTCGAGACCATTTGTTTTTGAACGCCATGTAGTGATCGCCTCCCCGGCGTCTTGTTTGTCTGCTGTGTCGTCATGCTTACAAGGTGATGCGTTTCCCGCCCCATCCCATCACTTCGGCAAAAGCGATCCGTCTGCTTTTCGCCGTCTGCTTCACCTGTTCCGTATCGGTGTTCAGGAACGCCAGTCCAAAAGTTTCGCTCTGGTAGCGGACCGATGTTTCCACCTCGATCCGCATGTCGCTGTCAAACATGGTGACGACCGATCCGCTGCGCGTCGCACCGTTGGCTTGCAAGATTTCCCCTACTACTTCGGGAATTTCATCTTGTGCAGAGGCCAAGCCTTGATAGAGAAAACCATACAGCGAACCATTTGCCGGTACGTGTGAAAGCAGCACGTTATCAATGGCATGGTAGCGGACCTCGCTTTCCGACCAATCAGGATGAGCGCTGCGCAACCGCATCTTTTCCCGATCGACTTCCCCCATGATAAAGTCCGGGTTCAGCATGCCTGCAATCGACCTGTCGTATTCGCGTATGGCTTCTTCCGCCTCTTCGTAAATGATTTGCACAGCCGCCATGCTCGCCTGCTGCGCGCTGTTGGCCGCCACTTCCTTGTCTACAAAGATGTTGGACATGTTGAAGAGCAGCGTGAACATGACGAGAGACAGAAAGAAAAAAATCGTCAGAACGAAAACGGTCATATTTCCCCGCTGGTTGCCAAGCAGCTTTTTCACCTGTCCCATTCAATGAACCACCCGTCCCCGAACCTCGCGGCCAAGCGAAATGACTTTGTCTTCCTCCGCCATGTTCTGCTTGATTATGTCAGGAATGAAGAACAGGTCGAGATCGACACCGATTCTCGCCGTAAAGTAGCTGCCCTCATCGGAAATGTGCGAATCGCCGCTGTCATAGGATATGCCCCCGCCGGCGGAGCTTACGATATGCTGCGCGGCGCTCATCGCCTCGTCCAAATTTCTCGTGACGGCATATACTTTGGCCGCCTCATTTGCTGCCGACTGGGCAATGATGACGGCGTAGACACCGGTTAAAAACTGCCAGAGAATCAGCAGAATGAGAAAGACAAACGGCAAAATCCCGATAAACTCCACGGTGGCAGAGCCTTTTTCATTGTTCAGGCAATGGACCGATTCACCCATCCGTAATGTCACCTCCGTTTGCTGGCTGCTGCCCATGTTACCCTTCCACCGCCGCTGCCGCATCCGCACTGGCGCGGTGTACGCTCTCTTCGCTCCACTTGTAGGTGTACATCGTGAACATGACCGCCAAAAACGGAAAGACAAGCACGGTCAGCAGCAGTTGGGTGAAGAAGACCGCCCCAAAGCTGGTCGTGATGTAGGTGACGGAGACAAGCCCGGCCAGGCTGATCAGCCACTGGACCGCACTTGCCAGCAGGATCAGACCGAGGAGCGGAACAAAATGCCGTTTTCCCAGTTCATAGGCAGCCCGCATGCATTTCCAGGGCGATCTCTTTTTCAGCACGACCAGAAACGGCGTAAGGTAAAACAGGATCAAGAGAACCACCCCCGGCACGACAAACAGCATAAGCCCGAAACATACCGCCAGCACATAGACGATCCCGAACAGAAACACGGAGAACGCTGTCTCGAAAAAGGTACGGAACGCATGGCGAAGCGGCCGTTCCTCCCCCTCCAGCTCGCTTATCACATATTGGGCAAACACGATTTGCACCACGGTCAAAAACAGAAGCAGCAGGAAGAGGTTATAAAAGCTGGACACAATCGGGGCGCCGGTCAGGGCAGCCAGAAAATTGACGTAATTGATCGTAAAATTGTGGACCAGCAGAAACGGAAACAGAATCACACCCGACAGAAGCAGCAGCGCTTCGATATGTCGCGTGTAAAACCGTATGCTTTCTTTCATCGGATTCATTGATCTGCACCTCCTTTGTTCCCGTACGCTTAGGGATTGCGCAGAATCGCAAAAACCTTATCCTGTAAAATCTCCTTGTTTTTCTCGTCAAAAGCTTGCTTCATTTCCTCGACATTCCGGTACGTTACCCCCTTTATTTCCATATCCCGAACCGACTTTTCCATCGTTCTTCTGACTCCGCTTCTTTTGTAATCGCCCAGAAGATGAAGCAGCTTTGTTACGGTTTTCCGCTGTTCTCCCAGGTTGCGTTCCATGGATTGAAACCAGGCGTAAAGACGATCTACAGCATCCTGCACGTCCACCTGCATGCGCACGCCCTGGTACATCAGGAAATCGGACTCGTACAAAATTTCCCGTATCAATTTGACGTCTTCCTCCACCACATAATTGCGTGCAACCATTTCTTTGTGATAGCGCAGGCCAGTGTCATACATCTCTCGCAATTTATCCTGGCCTTCAATCATGTACTCGCAAACCTCAATCAAATCATGAGCATCCTTGCGGGTTTGTACATCCATGATTGGTTCACAATAAGGGAGTAACTGGCGCAGATAATCCCGCTTTTGTTCGTACATCCATACGGGTTTTTCTTTGTCAATAGCGAAGCTCGTCAAAAAATTTGTGACGGAGTTGTTATGGACCATAAACCGCTCTACTACCGGTAATGCTTCCGAACGCGGCGGCACGCTTCCGTCGCTGCGCAGGATCAGATATCCGACCGCTTCTTTTTTGCCAATTCGCCAGTACTGTACGTTGTAATAGAATTGGTCGTTGACCAGTGCCGCATGGTTAAACAGCTCCGGCTTTTCCAGGAAGCGTTTGTAGTTGTTGATTTGTTTGCGGACTTCTGCTGTCTCTCTCACAATCATGTGCTGCATCCTCCGTCATGAAAAGATGGACTTCATCCATCCGACTGCTTTGCCAATTCCTTCGCGAACCGTGCTAATGCCTCGATTAAGCGCTCCTCCCGAGGCCTTGTTGGCCCATTTTACCAAGCGGCTTCCTGCCCAGAGTACACCTCCGGTTACGACAAGCACAACCGCTACCGTCTGTCCTCCCGGAATGACGGAGGCGATAATCCCCGCGTCCATAAAGGTGCTTCCCAGGCTGCCTATCCCATCCACAAACTTTTCATTCTGCTTGTCTTCACCCAACCTGGAATCATACGCCTGCCGAAATTGGCTGAACGTATTATACATGTCAAATGGAAGACTGATGGCAGCAACACCAACATTTAAGCCGGTAACGATTCCGGGCACTCGGACAGCACCCGCAGCACCTGTAACGCCTTGCACGCCGTTTGAAAACGAGCGCTGTGCATTTACTCCACCGAACATGGAGTTTCCATTAAGTTGCGTAACAAACTTGTAACTGTCATATGCCCCTTTGGCACCAAATCCATCAACCGCAATCCCTGTCACATTGCCATACGGCGTATCCTGCAGGCCGATATCAAGCCCCTTTAGTCCAAGCTGAAATAAAAAGCTGGCATAGCCGGCTCCGCCCTGCCCGGCCGTTACGGTTCCGCCTTCCAGCAATCCTGCTGAATAGCTGAGTGTCCCGCCTATCACATCCTTGAAGGACAGCTCCAGCATCTTGTATGCCAATGTCTCGCCAAAAGGCTCGGAACCAGGCGATCCGCCGTTCGGGTTCAGACTGGGGGGATTGCTGCCCGGGGGCTGCAGACCAGGGACCCCTGCTCCCGGTGTTGGGGAAGGCGCAGATCCATCTGGCGCTTGCAGGCCAGGTACGCTGCCTCCAGGGGGTTGGAGGGCTGGCACACGTCCACCTGGAGACTCCCATGCGGGTACTGTGCCACTGGGTGCTTGAAGTCCAGGGAGACTGCCTGCTGGCGGTTGCAAATGAGGTGTATCACCCTGCGGAGTCTGCAGCACAGGCGGACTGCCAGGCGGCGGCTCCAAATCAGGCACTTCCCATCGCGGCGCCTCCAATTGGGGTGTTTCCCGCTGGGGAGCCTGCAAATCGGGAGCTTGTAGCTGGGGAGCCTGATAAGTTCCCCCTCCCAGGCTTGGTACATACGGCTGCGCCAGTACCACCACCGGGAATACATTCACCAACAGAATCAATAAGGCGAAGATACCAGCCAACCAAGGCCTTCTCCCTCTACTTCGCACGACCTTTGCCCTCCTGTCCATTTGTTACTTTACCTTCACGTTTTTGCTGTACTGCTTGTTGATCGCATCGATGGTTTCCCTGTACGTCTTGTCATTCAACTCGTCGAGAAAGGCTTCCATTTCGTCGCCCCTTTGGATTGCCAATTTTTCATGCCGCTCATCAATTTTTTCCAGTTCCTCTATCGTCTGTTCATTCAGTATCTTCAGCCTTCTCATATCCATAAAAGCAGATAAAAAATTATAGCTTTCACGAACGGTTAATCGATACCAGGTGGAACCATATACACTGATATCTACTGCTTGCGATAAATTGGCTGAAAATGCTTCATGAGACGCTCCATCCTTCCACTTCCTCCACTTGCGGGCAATTTCTTCGGCTTGCTGAAATTCCTTCTCCAATTCCTTTTGATCCTGGATCAGTACGTAGCGGCCCCCTACGGCATCCGCTACCTCTTTGAGCTGGCGCTGCGCTTCCCCGTCCGCTCCGAAGCCTACGACATTTACGATGGGTGTCACGTCAGAGTCGGCCAGTTGTTTTGCCACCTTTACCGGATCGCCGCCGCATGTCTCGATCCCGTCGCTGACCAGGTAGATGATATTGGTGTTCTGATCCCCTTTGTACGACTGCAAATCTTTCTGCGCCTGCTCGAGGGCGAGGGCAATCGGCGTCCAGCCGGCAGGCTTGAA